>JAQUUM010000125.1 GCA_028693885.1 Bacilli bacterium | reverse complement strand
ATTAAATTTCCGATTTTTTCCATTTTTAAAACTTTTTGACTTTCACTTTTTGATAATATTCCAATAATTACAAAAACCAATTCAAAAAAATTAACAGTTTTTAGTTGTCTAATTTTTTTAACTTCTAATAGATTCGTGTTAGATCCTTTTGTAGTCAAATCAAGATATTGTCCTAATATCATTCCATTACTGCCCAATTTGTAAGTTACATTTTTAATAACTTCTATTAAAATTTCTTTTTCAAAAAAAACATTTTCAGAGATTATATAAATAGCATCATTTAATAGAGCATCACCTACTAAGACAGCAACACCCTCACCATAAACTTTATGGTTAGTAAGTTTACCTCTTCTGTAATCATCGTTATCCATACCAGGTAAATCATCATGAACCAAAGAATACGCTTGAATCATTTCTAAAGCGCACGCAATATCAATGCTTTTATCAATGTTAAAATTCAAATCTTTTAAACCTAACAATAATAATTGACCACGAAGCATTTTGCCTCCAAACAATGAATAAGATATTGCTTGTTTAAAATCTTCGTAGTAATTATTAAGTATTTTGTTAAGATGTTCTTCTATTAAGACAAAAAAGGAATTATTTTCCATCTTGATCTTTTTCACTCATTTTATTAACTACTATTTCCTTAGCATCTTGTAATTGTTTTTTACATTTTTTAGCTAGTTCAATTCCTCTTTGATATTTTGCAATTGATTCATCTAAATCTAGATTACCTTCTTCTAATTTTTTGATAATTTCTTCAAGTTCTTTTAATAATTCTTCAAATTTTTCTTTCATAATTACCTCACTTTTTTTGCTGTTAAAGAACTGTCATAAAATTTTACTTCGAATTCTGAATTTTGAATTATAGAATCTGAACGTTTAATTATCCTATCTTTTTGATAAACCAAGGCATAACCTTTTTTTAAGATATTACTAGGGTTAACTAAGTCTATTTTATCGAACAGTTCATTTAGTTTTGCATCTTTTTCTTTTAAATTAATCTGAAAATAATATTTCATTTTTTTTGTATAATCATCTATTTTATCTGTATAAGCATTTATTTTGTTGTGTATATCAAATATATTCAGTCTATGATTAAGACTATCAAGATATTCTGTTTTCTTTTCAATTTTTTGTATAGGTGATAGAGTTTTTAAGTTGAAAATTATATTATTAATGTATTCTTCTTTACTATTAACTATATTTACAAAATTTTTAAGTCCATAACTGTTAATAATGTTATCGTATTTAATAAATTTTTCAGTTAAAAGTCTTTTAATTTGACTATTAATACGACCTATATTTATATCTAAATCACTTATTAAATCTTGTTTATTATTAGGCGTTACTTTAGTAGCTGCTGCTGTTGGTGTTGGCGCTCTATAGGATGATGCAAAGTCAATTATGGTGTAATCCATTTCATGACCTACAGCACTTATAGTTGGAATTGGTGATTTTGCAACTAAACGCGCTAGTTCTTCATCATTAAAACAAGATAAATCCTCAATCGAGCCACCACCTCTTCCAATAATTAGTATATCTACTAAATTATCAGAAATTGCTCTTTTTAGTGATTTAATTAAACTTTTAGGTGCTTCGGGCCCTTGAACTAAGGAAGGATATAAAAAAACTTCTATTAGAGGGTATCTTTTTGTAATAGTACTCAAAATATCTTGTAAAGCTTCACCTGTAGCACTTGTAATTATTCCTACTTTTTCAATGTTATGAGGTATTAGAAGTTTTTTTTCTGAGTCAAAGATACCTTCTTTAGATAGTTTTTCTTTTAATTTCAGAAATTTTAAATAAATTTCTCCTAATCCAGTTTCTTGCATTTCAAAAACATTTATATTATAAGTGCCTTTTTTAATATAAACATTTATGCTTCCTTCAATCAAAACAGACATTCCATCAATTGGAACAAAACTTAGATTTTTTGAATAATTTTCAAACATTATAGCACTAATTTCGGAATCATCATCTTTTAAAACGAAATAATAATGCCCTTTTGAACATCGTACATTTGAAATTTCACCTTTAATAAAAATCCTTTTCAAGTTAATGTCTGACGCAATTTTATATGACAAATATTCATTAATAGCCTTAACTGTTAAAATTCTATTTTCCATTAATATAACCAACAATTCTTTCTAATAAGGAATTATTAAATTTTGATGTTTGATAATCTTCTGTTTGACTATATTCTTTGCTTATTTCTATAATTTCGTTCATTACAATACTCTTAGGTGTTTTAACATATTTAAGTTCATAAACTCCAATTCTTATTAAGTTTCGGTCTATATAGCTTAATCTATCAATAGTCCAATTACTTAAATTTATACTTATGATTTTATCAATTTCTTTGATATTTTTTATTACGCCATCAACAAGTTGATTGTAAAAATCTTTGTCATATTCTATATCTGATTCTAAAAAAGTATTTAACTCATTATCGCCTCTTTTTAATAAATCTAAGTTATATAAATATATCATAGCTCTTATTCTGCTAATTGTTCTTTTCATAAAGGGACTCCTTATTTACTTTTTTTATTATATACTAAGTTGGGTTTTAAATCAAGAAAAAGCATTTTAGCATTTTTGAAAAAATCTCACCTTATGGTGAGATTAACATACTATCATTTATTGATGTAGAAGAGTTATTAATTTTATAAATCATAAACATAGTATAAAAAGAATATATTGGGATAAACAAATCTAATGCAGTAGGTATAAACCAAGTAACAGCAAAAATTAATAATATCGGAATAATTGAAGTTAAGGCTGCTATATTATAAAATTCTTTATATGTTTCAAGTTTTCCTGCCTTTTTGAATAATATCCATAAAATTAAAGTCAAAATTAATGGCCAAAAGAAGCAATATACAAATCCCATAAACGTTAAATTCAATTTTAAAAGTTCGTAGTATACAGTTTCAGCTAATCTTCTTGATAAATAAATCCCGGCAGTATTTGAATTTTCACCCATAGCTGCTAGTGAAAAATCACCATCTCCATTAGCTCTTTCATACAAAATTTCAAATTCAGTATTACTTCGTACTGTTCCCACAGGAACACTTTTGGGAATTTTATATAAAAGTTTATTTTCATAAAAAACAAAGAGGTAGTTTTGCTCACCTTCTGGCAGATCAATAAAAGCATCAGAAATAGGAAATCTTACATCTACTTCTTCACTTTCTGGCAGTATATCGATAATAAGCTTAATATTATAGGTTATTATTTCATTATTTGAATTTTCTTTTGTAAATGTAATTAAAGACATAGGGTGTTCATTATAGTTATTGCATGAAAAAACATTGTTAGTTACTGCACAATTCCATTCAGTAAAAAAAGTTTGAAAAGTATTGTTTTCTTCGGGAATATTCATTAATATATGAAAATCCAAAAGAGAATTTTGTTCATTATCTTGCATGTATTCATATATATGGTTTTTATAGTATACAGTAGATGGAATAGCGATAATATTCCCTCCAAATAACGCGAATATACATATACTTATTAGTAAACTCATATTTCTATATCTCGCCATTTTTAATGGTGAAATAAATATTTTTAAAAAATTTAAAATTTTCATATTTTCCCTACTTACCGTTTTTATATTTTTTTAATTGCGAACCGATTAAATATAACATATCATGGTTATTAGCATCAAAATACTTTTTTATCCATTCTATTAAAGTTGTTACCTTACTATTTTGTATGTATTCAACTATTACAGTATTATACATACTAGAGAATAAAGGATGATAACTATCTTTTAAAATATTCAAATCGATCTTTTTGTTTTTTATAAGAAGATTAGACAATATGATAAAATCATTTGGAACTTTATAACTAATAAACTTATATTTAATTTTAGGCTTTAATCTTATAGCTAATTTGTAGGCTAAGGAATATATCTTTCTTAATTCAGCATATATTAAGAAATTAATATAGACATTTTTTTCTTGTTCAAAAAGCATTTTAATTAATTTAATTCGCCATAAAAATCTATTATTAGAATCATTTTTAATTCCTAGTAATCTACAAAAATCTAATTCTATTTCTTTTAGTAATGTTAAATCATTATATCCCTTGCTATATTTATCAGCTAAAACATAAATCTTTTGTAGTAATGTAGTATCTTCTGATTTTTC
>JAQUUM010000006.1:5174-20033 GCA_028693885.1 Bacilli bacterium | reverse complement strand
AAAGTAGTAAATGACTATGTAGACTTATCTGATTGGCGTGTTAAAGAAAACTCAACTGTTACTTATTCAGTTGGTGGTTTAATCTTAAACAATTCTGGAGCAATTACAGCTAATTACTGGCTTACTGAAATCTATGATGAAGAAATTGCTAACGCTCATAAAGAAACTGCTATTCATATTCATGACTTATCTATGCTTTCTGGATATTGTGCTGGTTGGTCTTTAAGACAACTTATCGAAGAAGGCCTAGGTGGAGTTGAAGGCAAAATTACTTCTGCTCCTGCAAGTCACTTATCAACATTATGTAATCAAATGGTTAACTTCTTAGGTATTATGCAAAATGAATGGGCTGGAGCTCAAGCATTCTCTAGTTTTGATACTTATTTAGCTCCTTTTATTAAGGTTGATAACTTAACTTATAAACAAGCAAAACAAGCAATCCAATCTTTCATCTTTGGAGTTAATACTCCTTCTAGATGGGGATGTCAATCACCATTTTCAAATATTACTCTTGACTGGACAGTTCCTAATGACTTAGCCGAAAAACCTGCAATTGTTGGCGGAAAAAAACAAGAATTCTTATATAAAGATTGTCAAAAAGAAATGGATATGATTAATAAGGCTTTTATTGAAATTATGATTGAAGGCGATGCTAATGGCAGAGGTTTCCAATATCCTATTCCAACTTATTCTATAACAAAAGATTTTGATTGGTCTGAAACTGAAAATAATAAATTATTATTTGAAATGACAGCTAAATATGGTACACCTTATTTTTCTAACTATATCAATAGTGATATGGCTCCAAGCGATGTTAGAAGTATGTGCTGTAGATTAAGACTTGATCTTCGTGAATTACGTAAAAAATCTGGTGGCTTCTTTGGTAGTGGTGAAAGCACTGGTTCTGTTGGTGTTGTTACTATCAACTTACCAAGGATTGCTTACCTTGCTAAAAACGAAGAAGATTTCTTTACTAGATTAAATAAGCTTATGGATATTTCAGCTAGGAGCCTTCATATCAAGCGTGATGTAATTACTAAATTATTAAATAGCGGGCTATATCCTTATACACTTAGATATCTTGGAAATTTTGAAAATCACTTTTCAACGATTGGGCTTATCGGAATGAACGAAGTAGGCTTAAACGCTAATTGGCTTCAAGCTGATATGACTCATAAAACAACTCAAGAATTTGCTAAAAAAGTATTAAATCATATGAGAGATCGTTTAGCTGATTACCAAGAAAAATACGAAGGTGAATTATTTAACTTAGAAGCAACTCCAGCTGAATCTACAAGTTTCCGCCTTGCTAAACATGATGTAAAAAAATATCCTGATATCAAAACAGCAGCTGAAGAAGGTGGTACACCTTACTATACTAATAGTTCAAATCTACCAGTTTCATATACTGATGATATTTTCTCAGCCTTAGATATTCAAGATGAACTTCAAACACTTTATACATCAGGAACTGTTTTCCATAGTTTCTTAGGTGAAAAATTACCTGATTGGAAAGCTGCAGCTTCTTTAGTAAGAACTATTGCTGAAAATTATCGCCTTCCTTATTATACATTAAGTCCTACTTATTCTGTATGTAAGGTTCATGGCTATATAAAAGGAGAAGAAAAAACTTGTCCTAATTGCGGCATAGAAACTGAAGTTTATAGTAGAATCACAGGTTACTACCGTCCTATTAAACATTGGAACGATGGTAAAACTCAAGAATTCAAAGAAAGAAAACTTTATGACATAGCAAGTTCAAAGTTAGTTTCTAAATCACTTGGTGAGAAAAAAACTGAAATTGCAGAAAAAAAATCTTTCGTTACTGCTAAAGGTAAAACAATGTTATTTACAACTAAGACTTGTCCTGATTGTAAAATAACTGTTAAATCACTAGATAAATCAAATATAAAATATGAATATTTAGATGCTAACGAAAACATAGAGTTATCAAAAGAATTTGAGATTCAATCAGTACCAACACTAGTAGTTGTTAGTGATGATGGGTCTTACGAAAAATTTGTAAAATATGGTGAAATTAAAAAATATACTGATAAACATTAAAATAAAAGACTTGTTTCTATATTTCTATATGAAACAAGTCTTTTGTTATTTAACTAGCATTATTCTCTTATATAAGCCATTAAATTAAGCCTATAATCGCTTTTTAATCTTTTTTCCTAATCCAATACCTTTCTACTTCACACTTGTATTTATCACTATAAACTATATTTTCTAAAACACCACCACAAGCAATAATTACTCTTTTAGAAGCAAGATTATCTAAATCACAAGTAACTAAGACATCCGCCTCACCCATAGAATTTAAAAACTTAACTGCTTCTATTAAACCAAGTTTAGCATATCCTTTTCCTCTTTCATTCGGCCTTATAGAATACCCAATATGTCCACCTGTACTTAATAAATCTTTATTTAAATAATGCCTTATATTAAACATTCCTAAAAGTCTTTTTTTACTTAGATCCACTAATAACCACTGACTTCCCTCAACAAAATCACCACTTAAATTATTTCTATCTTTATAGGAATCAAAAACTTTTTCCCACTCTTCAAAAGAATCATAGTTTTCTAAATAACTAGCCCCATGTAATACATCATTATTTTCAAGCATTTCTTTTTTAAAATCAAAAATTTCTAATTCATATGCTTTAATCGGCTTAATTAATTTAATATTTTCATTTTCCATAAAATACTCCTACAATACTTCTCCAGCAAAAAACAACCAAACACTTCCAACTACCACAAAAAATCCAAAAAAGAAATTCAAAAAATTAATATAAACAGAATCAAGATTATCTTCTTCAATTATAACTTTTGGAATTATATGAAATCTAAAAGAAAAAAACAATAAATAGATAATATAATTTCTAATAATTAAATAGATTTTAATATTAAACAAAAAGAAAATTGATACACCTAATATCGCAATCGATATCAACACATCACCAATGTTTCTAACAACACTAAAACCTAAATATCTAATAAATGCAAATAAAAAAATTGCTAAACTGACTATCACAAAAACTTTTTTTGAAGTAGTTATTTTAAACATAATTTTTCCCCTTGAATAATTTATTAATCAAATTGTATCATATTCTACATTTTATTAAAAGATAAAAGGATTCAAAAAGAGTTCTTTTTTAAAAACTATTTTTCAGTTACTTTAATGCAGGCTCCCCCAGATAAAGTATAACCCACATAGTAAATATTACCATTAACCATATCATATTCATAAATATATATAGGGGTATATCTCATCCAATCGTATTTTGAATAACACTTAATAAATACTTTATTATCATCGACTATTAAACCACTAAAAACATATCTTGATACTCTTTCATCCCACATACTATATAAATCATTGAACGCTTGACTATTTTCTTTCATATAGATTTCATCAATCTTTGCTATTTGATTATGATTTTCATCATATATAGTCAAATAATCATCTGAATTGTTATAAAAATAATTAACCTTATTTATTGTAAATATGTATCTGTATTTCGCTTCTTCTAATCTTCTAATACGATCTTCTTCTAATTTGGCTTCAAGAGTATCTATATCTACTCTTTCACCAGTCTTAATATCAAAGCAATCAAGATAGTTATTATATCCTGCCTGTATATAAACATAATCCTCTACGCGAGCAAGCCACCATTTTTCTTCGCTTCTTTCATACTGGTGAAGTATAAATTCGTTCCCCACAAATTCATAATAATATACCACACCGATATCCTTAATTATAAAATCGTTAAAATCATTAAATATCTCAGAGAAATCTTTAGAATTTCTAGCTTCTTCATAATCATACGCTTCTATAGAATATATTACTTCTTTTTTACTAATATCAAATATTTGAATTTTTCCATTGTACTGAAATATCAAAGTGTTTTCATCAACAAATCGATAGGTTTCTATATTTACAATATGATATTTTTTTAAAGGATATACACGTTTAAAGTCATACAAAAGTTCACATTTAGCAGTAAATAAATTGACCCTAAACAAAGCCACATCCGAAGGAATTAAAACATCATTCCTATTAAATATATTCCTATAAATTTTATATTGATAAAGAAAATAAGCATAATCACCCTCTATTACTGTTTTATAAACATAATCACCATATTCATCTTTTACAAACTGACAAGCCAAATCTTTATATTCGTAATTATTAAAATTGATTGTCAATTCAGATTGATCCAAAGCACAATATCCATATTCTACTTCAGATTCAAAGGTATCAATTCTTGCGATTTTTTCTGCTTCATCTTCTTCACAAGCAGTTAGAAACACTAAACAAAAAGATATTACGCATATCAAAAGCAATTTTTTCATATTCCACCTCTATAAATTTATTATAACATAAATATTTTTTTAGAGACCATATTTTTTATTTTTATGAAGATGTCAGTGCATTAATTTATGCATCATTCGCACTCCAATCAAAAAGTGTATTTTACAAATTACTAATTAAAGTATCTATAATACCAGAATTCGACTGACTAATAGAGAATGCCTTCTTTCCTAAATCTTTAAGCGATGCACCTATATGATATATTGTTTGCTTATCTATAATAATATATCTATCATGTGTTTTAATAGTATTGATTTCTGAAAGCCCTCCATATTGTTTATTAAACGCTTTAACGTCAAGTGCTAATAATCTTGATTTAGAAAGATCATGATATATTATGACATTAACATTCTTTTTCTTCACAACCAATCTATCTAAAATAGTTCTATCTATATAGTTATCAATTATAATAATTTCATTATTAGCTTTAATGAATATATCTTGAATCAATGCATAAGCATCATAGAATTCACCATCAAAAAATATTTTTTCGATAGGGACTTCATTTTTATTAATTTTATTTTCTACTTCTGCTAGTCTTGTATTAATAGATAATACTTCGTTCTTCAATTCAATATAATTCTCATTTGATACAGTAACTCTATTTTCATTTATACTATATCCTTTTAATAGATATTCTTTCAAGATTGATGTAGCCCATTTTCTAAAAATTGTACCTTTTTTTGAATTCACTCTATAACCAACAGAGATAATTACATCCAAATTATAATAATCTATTTGATAAATTCTCCCATCTTCTAGATGTCGGGCAAATTTTGCCCGACATGTACTTTCTTCAAGTTCTTTATCATTAAATATTTTTTTAATATGTTTTCCAATAACTGACCTGTCTCTATCATACAAAGTGGCCATTTCCTCAAGTGATAACAAAACAGTTTCTTCTTTAGGACTTACATTAACATCAAGTTCAATATTATTATTAATAAATTTGACGATTTCGTATTTGTAATCATCCATTAGAAATCTCCCTTTGATCAACTCCATTAAGAATTACATCTACTGTAGTATCAAGTGCTGTAGCATATCTTACAAGAAAACTAATCGTTGGAGAATTAGACATATTTTCAAATCTAGTAATTTGTTGGCGAAGTACTCCCATCTTATCAGCAATTCTTTGTTGGTTATATCCTTTTTGTTCTCTTAAAGTAACAAACTGTATAACAATTCTTGCTCTTAACCATAATTCTTTTTGTTCATAACTTAATTCTTTTAATTTAACATTTCTTAATACTTCATAAATTTTTGTTAGTTTTTTCATATTTATCACCCAAAAATATTGTAACATATTTTTATGTTTAAAGCAACAAACATGTATCAAAATACTAGTAAAAAAAGCCTTGATTTTTAAATCAAAGCTTTTGTTTTTAATGGCAGGACCAGAAGGATTCGAACCTCCGCATAGTTGGGTCAGAGCCAACTGCCTTACCGCTTGGCTATGGTCCTAACAAGCTTTAGTTAAAACTAACTAAAGCACTGTCATCTTGGACCTTGCACATCCTTTTATATACACCATTTAATGCAATCAATTCTTGATGATTACCTCTTTCAACTATTTTACCATTCTCAAAAACTACAATTAAATCAGCTTTTCTAATAGTAGAAAGGCGATGAGCAATTGCAATAATTGTTCTAGTTTTAGCAATATCATTAATTGCTGTTTGAATTTTTCTTTCTGTTTCTACATCAACCGAAGCTGTAGCCTCATCAAGCAATAAAATCGGAGTATTTCTTAAAACTGCTCTAGCAATTGCAAGGCGCTGTTTTTGCCCGCCCGATAACTTAATCCCTCTTTCACCAACATACGCATTATAACCGCCAGGCATTTGTAGTATCTCTTCATGAATTCTAGCAGTTTTAGCAGCTTCTTCTATTTCTTCCATAGTTGCATCTGGTTTTGCATATGCAATATTTTCAGCTACAGTTCCATTAAACAAAAATGAATTTTGAAGGACTGAAGATATTTGTTTTCTCAAAGAAGATATAGTTAATTTTTTCAAATTAATACCATCTAAATATATAACTCCACTAGTAGGATCATAGACTCTATCTAACAACTGAGTTAAAGTAGTTTTACCAACTCCAGTTGGTCCAACTAAGGCCACCATTTGACCAGCTTTTACCTCAAAACTAACATCATCTAAAACAGGGCGACCTTTTATATAACTAAAGTTAACATTCTCAAATCTTATATTACCTTCTGCCTTTTCAATTTCAATTGCATCTGGTTCATCAACTATCGTAACTTTTGTATCTAACAATTCAATTACTCTTTCAGCGCCAGCTAAAGCATGTTGACTATCTTCAATTAATCTTGCAAGGCTTGTAATAGGTGCATAAAAAAGAGATAAATAAAGTAAGAATCCAACAATCTCAACAACCTCAATATCACCATTATATGCAAAAAATCCTCCAAAACCTACTACTATAACAATTCCTAAAGATGTAAGGAATTCAACTGATGGATGAAATATCGCATTTAAATTCAAAGCCTTTAAATGACTTTTTGTATATTCCGCCGCTCTTCTATTAACACCTTGTTTTTCACGTTCTTCTTGATTAAATGATTGAATTTCTTGAATTCCAGAAAAGTTATCTTGAAGCTTAGCATTTAACTCAGCTAAATTTCTTTGAGAGTTTCTAAAGTTAGGTCTTACCTTTTTAATTAAAATCAAACTAGCTATTACAATAAATGGTACCGGAATTAAAGTAAGAAAAGCTAACTTTACATTAATCGAAAACAAAATCCAAGTTACACCAATCAAAGTAAACACACTTGTTATAGTTTCTGGAATCGTATGAGCATAAATGATTTCAAATGTTGCAGTGTCATTTACTACTCTACTCATTAATTCACCAGTTTGTTTATTATGAAAAAAATCCATTGAAAAAGATTGAATCTTTTCATATACAATAACCCTTACCTTTTCAACTAAACGCCAAGCTGCGAAATGTGATAAAAAATTACTTAAATACCTAAATAAAACTCTTAGTAAATATAATCCTAATAACACCAAAGCTAAAATAATTATTTGGTTTAAAGCATTCTGATCTAGTGTTCCTTCTAAAATAGAAATTAGATTTGTTAGCATCTTAGGAGCTGTTAAATTAACAGCCGTTAATAAAAATGTTGATATGATCGCAATCGTATACAATAAGCTATATTCTTTAGCTTCTTTTATAACGCGCCATAAAACTTTAAACGATTTTGGTTTTTGTTTTTTAATTTTGTTTTTCATTTTTATCTCCTAATCAAACCATTAAGAATTATAACATATCTATTTAACTATTTCAATTCGTAAATAATAAAACACCTAAAATAATTAGGTGTTTATTTTAAATATGGCAGGGCCAGATTGATTTGAACAATCGAATGACGGAGTCAAAGTCCGTTGCCTTACCACTTGGCTATGGCCCTACTATAAAAGAATGGTGGTGGGGAGTGGATTCGAACCACCGAACTCGGAGAGAGTGGATTTACAGTCCACCGCGTTTAGCCACTTCGCTACCCCACCATTTCAAACTGCTATAACATTTTACTATAAAACTAAAAGGATTGCAACACTTTTATTGATAAAAATACTAATCCTTTGTTATGAAGGATTAGTATTAGGCAATATTTGTTGTAGTATCAAAAGGTTTTGGCGCATTAAAGTAATATAGTTTTCTTCATTTTCAATTTCTTCATCCGTAAGAGATCCTAGATTATGCATATAGACTCTCTCACCACTAATACCTGTAACATAAATTGAAATATTACTACATTCAGCTTCATTCTTAGTAACCACTACATGCTTTATCCCTAAAGCATTAGCTTGGTTAATCTTCTCTTGCATTTGATTACTTGGAACCTCACATGAATCATTATCACTTCTTAATCTAATTCTTTTTACTCCATATGTATCTTCCCAATAAACATATGCATCATGGTCTACCATGATGTATCTATTTTCAAGCGGAACATCTTGAACCGCTAAATTAAAATCACGGTGTAAGTCGGCTAAGTCAACCGACAAACTACTAGCATTAGCTTCAAATATACTAGCTTTATCTGGATTTAATAAACTTAAATTTTCTACTATAACATCAAGCATCAAAAGCATTCTTGAAGGATCGAGCCAAACATGTACATCGTATAGATAATGATGATCATGTTCCTCGTCTCCACAAGAACCATCAGTTTCTACTAAATTAAGACTATTAGATAAACAAATTAAATTGCTATCTTTAAATATTGATTCTTCATTAGTTTCAATAAAAGTTTCAAGTCCTGCTCCTATATAAAATATTGCTTGAGCATCAGACATATATTCAATCAACCTAGCGGTTGGTTCAAAGCCATGAATTTCTTGACCTTTAGAATAAACTGACTTTACTATATATTCATCTCCTGCTACAGTTTCAACCAAAAACTGAATTGGATACACCGAAGTATAAATGTCTGCTTTTTGGCTTTTATCACAACCTAAAAGACTAGTTACTAATAAAAAACTAATAATAATTAAAATTAATTTTTTCATTATTTCACTCCTTTTTTTAGTTCCTCAAAACTTTCTTTAAAATTTATATAGTTAAGAGCTTTAATTCCGTATGCGTCTTCTTTAATAGTTACTTCTTTTAATTCGCTTTCATTAATATATTTTAAAATTTTCTCACATTCTTTATATATTAAAACTATTTTTACTATTTTTTTACTACTTTGATACTCATCTTTTAAAAACTCAATCAACTCATTAACATAACGTTGATTTGGATATCTTTTACCAGGATTATTTTTAGCTCCACCCCAAGTCAAACTCCAAGTAGTTTTACAATTAACTGTAACACAAGCTGGACTACTAACTTCTAAAACTCGAATATAATATATATTATCATCATCTTCTAAAATATAATGATAATCATTATGTTTTACTTTTTTTACCTGTAGATTATGAATTAAAGAAATCTCATTCAACAAAGCAGTTATCTCTTTATTCTTAACAACTGGCTTTACGCCAAATTCAATAATTATTATTACAACCATTATTCCTAAAAATATATATAAAAACTCCATTTTATAAATCTCCATAATCAAATCTTCTTTTTGTATTATAACACATAAGATTTATGTTTAAAACATTTTATTTTTTTATTTTAATGTGTTATAATACATTTTGTATATACAAGAGGTGAATAAAATGTTTGACAACAATCTAACAGATCAAGAATTAGTTCGTAGAGCTAAAATGCAAGAATTAAAAGAATTAGGAGTTGATCCTTTTGGTTCAAGTTTTAAACGAACTAGTAATTCAAAAGAATTACACGAAACTTATAAAGAGCACTCTAAAGAAGCTTTAGAAGCCTTAGATAAGGAAGTAATTGTAGCTGGAAGAATTATGACAAAACGAGGCAAAGGAAAAGTTGCCTTTATGCATATTCAAGATAAATACGGACAACTTCAACTATATATTAGACGCGATATGGTAACAGAATCTGAATATGAAATCTGCAGTAAAAGTGATATCGGCGATATCATCGGAGTTAAGGGAAAAGTAATTAGAACTGATATGGGTGAAATTACAGTTAAAGCAAACAGTTTTACGCATCTTTCAAAAGCACTTCGTCCATTGCCTGAAAAATTCCACGGTCTACAAGATAAAGAAGAAGCAAGACGTCATAGATATGTAGACTTAATCGTTAACGAAGAATCTAAAAGAATCGCTTTCATGCGTCCAAAAATTATCAGAGCTTTTCAAAACTATTTTGATAATTTAGGTTTTGTTGAAGTAGAAACTCCAATATTGCATCCTATTTTAGGTGGAGCTAACGCAAGACCTTTCATTACAAAACACAACGCTCTTGATATGAACTTCTATTTAAGAATCGCAACAGAGCTTCCTTTAAAACGCTTAATTGTTGGTGGAATGGAAGCAGTTTATGAAATCGGACGTTTATTTAGAAACGAAGGTATGGATTCAACTCATAATCCTGAGTTTACAACAATCGAAGCTTACCTTGCATATTCTGATATGGAAGGTATGATGGATTTAATTGAAAATTGTTTTAAAGAAGTCTCAAATAAAGTTTTAGATAAAACTACTATATCTTACCAAGGAAATGAAATTAATCTTGGTCTTCCATTTAAAAGAATTCATATGGTAGATGCTATTAAAGAAATTACTAAAATTGACTTTTTCAAAGTAGCATCAGATAAAGAAGCCCTTGATATAGCTTTAAAAGATGGCTTAACTTTAGAAAAACATAAACAAACATTAGGTCATATTGTTAATGCTTTTTTTGAAAAATATGTTGAAGAAACTTTAATTCAACCAACCTTTGTATATGGGCATCCACTTGAAATATCACCTTTGGCTAAAAAAGATCCAACAGATGAACGCTTTACAAAAAGATTTGAATTATTTATTAATAAAAAAGAATATGCTAATGCTTTTAGCGAATTAAACGATCCACTTGATCAAAGAGAAAGATTTTTATCTCAACTAAAAGAAAAAGACTTAGGTAATGAAGAAGCAACTGAGTTAGATGAGGATTATCTTGAAGCATTAGAATATGGAATGCCACCAACTGGTGGACTTGGAATTGGTATTGATAGAGTTGTAATGCTTTTATTAGAAGTCGATAGCATAAGAGATGTCTTATTGTTCCCTCATATGAGGAATAAATAATGCTTTATGTTACCTACTTTGCAATTGCCCTAGCACTAAGCGTTGATGCTTTTGCAGCCTTTTTATCTTTTGCTTGTTTAGAAGAAAAAAAGAAAAGTTTTTACTTCATCGCGCCTTTATCAATTGGGCTATTACATATTGCATTTCCAATCCTAAGTTTTTACATTATTAAATCACTTTCAATTGAACTTGATTTATTAGGCAAAATATTTTCAACTATTATCTTTTTCGTTCTTGCATTAATGGCTTTCTTTAAAAAGAAAGAATGTATCAATAAACCTATTATAAAAATATTAAGTTTAATATTGTTAGCAGTAGGTGTTAGTGTTGATAGTTTCTTAGTAGGAATTTCTCTTTCTTTCACAACAAATAACATCTTTATCCCAAGTATAATTTTTGGTATAACTAGTGCTTCTATTACACTTATAGCAATTCTAATCGGAAAAAAAATTGTAAAAAAAATACATTTTAACTTAGACTATATTGCCGGAATTGTTTTTATAGTTTTAGGAATTACTAATTTATTTTAAAATTTAAATGTATGGTGAATAAAAAAAGAGTTTATAATTAAAGGAAAATATAGTATAATACAATTGTTAAAAACTATACTTCGAGATTAATTATAGTTTATTTTTGAGTTACCATATTATACAAGATAACTCTCTTAGAAATAAGTGAGTTTTATTTTTTATGTTGGATTCTTAATCAATAAGAAAAAGAGGAGATGTTAGAAGGAAATGAAAAGGACTTTTGTTGTTTTTATATATTTGTTTTTTTTGATGTTAGTCTTAACCGGTTGTAATGGCGAAAAACAATATCTTATTACGATGGTAAATAATAATGATACAGGAAATAGTGTTATAAAAAAAGATTATGAATTATCTATTCTTCCACCTGCACCTCCAATTAATGATGGTTATTCCTTCGTATATTGGTGTAGGGATAAACAGTTAACCGAAAGATTTGACTTTTCAAATATGCCTAAGAAAAATATTACTGTCTATGCTAAGTGGCAACCTAACAATTATAGTATTAAGTTTTATTTAGATGATGTAGTTAACTTTCCTAATAACATTATTTATTATAATATAACAACTTCGGTTGATCTTTACACTCCCACCAAGGTTAATTATGATTTTTTAGGATGGTATACCAATCCCGGACTCTCTGGTGATATTGTAACTAGTATTCCAGAAGGATCTTTTGGAAATATTAGTCTTTTCGCAAAATGGACTAAGTCTATATACACTGTAGAATTTGATTGCGTAATAACGTCTAACTTACCTATATCCCAAGGGGAATATTTAAGCAAAATTGAATTGCCTATTCCCACAAAATCAGGATACACATTTTTAGGTTGGAGAGATAATACTAACTTATATACTAAAGGCGACTATTTAATCAAGAACAACGTTACACTAACCGCTGTTTGGGAAGGTTTATCGAATGGTTTTCTTTTCACCATAGATAATAGCGAAGTATCTATAAAAAGTTATAGCGGAACGAGTACGTATCTTATTGTTCCTAATACAATTGAAGGTTTGCCAGTTGTTTCAATTGAGAAAAATGCTTTTCAAAACAATACAACTTTAATATCTGTTAAAATTGGAAAGTTTGTTAGATTTGTAGATAATCAAGCATTTAATTTTGTAGATAATTTAGAAAGCATTGAATTTCCAAATGAAACAACTACTTTTGGGTTTTCAGTATTAAGAGGCTGTTATGCTTTAAAAAACATTGTATTATCAAGTGAAGCAAATTATGAACTAAAATATTACTTTGGAAATAGTGTTAATTATATACCTAGCAAACTTGAAACAGTAAGATTTGCTACTGGGGGAAATACAATTAATACAAAATTCTTAAAAAGCGATTTTAAAGACGCAATATTAATATTAGCAAGTGATACAACTAAAATAATTGCGGAACAATTTAAAGATGTAACATATTTAAAAACCGTTTTAATTCCTAATGCTGTAACAAGTATTGGCAAGGATGCTTTTTTAAATGCTAGTTCTTTAATTATTTTTGCTGAAGCTTCTTCTAAACCAGTATTTTGGAATAATGCCTGGAACTCAAGTGATAGACCAGTAATATGGGGTTATTCAAAAACTGTCATAAGAAATTCTGTTAAATACGCCATTTCTAATAATGGTTTTGCTTATGTGCTAGGTCAAGACAATGATGCAGTAGACTCAAGTATCATTATCTTAGGTACTGTTGAAAATTGTAGTGTTGTTGAAATATTGTGTAATGCTTTTTATAATAATATTCGAATAAAAAATATTACAATACCTAGTTCAATAAAACATATTGGAGAAAACTGTTTTCTAAATGCTAGTAGTTTAATCGGTCTTTCCTTTATTGGAGATAGTCAACTAATAAGCATTGGCCAAAAAGCTTTTTACCAAGCTAATAATTTATCTTCTATTATAATACCTAGTTCTGTAACAAGCATTGGTCAGAATGCTTTTAGAGGTACAAATATGTTAGTTATTTATGCTGAATTTTCTTCTCAACCTATTACTTGGGATTCACAATGGAACCCAGATAATAGGCCAGTAATATGGGGTTATATTAGATAAACAGTTTATTAAAAAACACATTAGAAATCTAATGTGTTTTTTTGATGATTATGTAAAATTTTTGATATTTGTTTAATCAGTCTTTTCCATATCCCCATATTACTGTGTTTTTACCACCTACCCAATCCTCATCCCAACCATCTGGCTTTCGAATTGTCTCCGAATAAATTATTAGATCATAACATATGATAAAAACAGACTTCCCCATATATATTGTACTACTAGGTATTACTATACTGGTTAAGCTACTACATTCTGAAAAAGCATGTGCCCCTATACTAACAATATTTGAAGAAATTGTTACACTAGCTAAATTTGTACATTTACTAAAAGCACTATTTCCAATACTAATAACACTATTTGGGATAATAATGCTTGTTAATCCCGTACAACGCGCAAAAGCTAAATCACCTATACTTTTTAGACTACTTGGTAAAGTTATATTTGTTAGATTACTTGCATTAAAAAAAGTCCATCCGCCTATACTTGTTATATTATTTGACAGTACAACGTTTGTCAAACTTTCGCAATTTGAAAAAACTTCAATTCCTATTTCAGTCACACCATCTGGAATTGCTATATTTACTAAACTTGTACAATTGCGAAAAACTCTATCCCCAATATTTGTTACACTAGCAGGAATTGCAATGTTTTTCAAACTTGTGCAATTTTCAAATACAGCTTCACCTATGTTTATTAACCCTGTTGATAATGTTATACCTACTAAACTTTTACAATTATTAAATGCAGAATTTTCTATACTTGTTACGCTATTAGGCATAACCACATTTGTTAAAGCTAAACAATTTTCAAAAACTTTTGCTTCTATTTTTGTTACTGCATTTGGAATTGTTATATTTGTCAAACTTACGCAACTCCTAAATGCTCCCTCTCCTATACTGGTTAAATTATTTGACATTTTTACATTTGTCAAACTTACGCAAACCCTAAATGCCCCCTCTCCTATACTGGTTACAGTTGCAGGTATTACTATACTGGTTAAATTACTGCAATTTTCGAAGACGTTTTTTTCTATTTTTGTTACTGCATTTGGAATTGTTATATTTGTCAAACTTTCGCAACCCCTAAATGCCCCCTCTCCTATACTGGTTACAGTTGCAGGTATTACTATACTGGTTAAATTACTGCAATTTTCGAAGACGTTTTTTTCTATTTTTGTTACTGCATTTGGAATTGTTATATTTGTCAA
>JAQUUM010000006.1:0-5074 GCA_028693885.1 Bacilli bacterium | reverse complement strand
ACTTACGCAACTCCTAAATGCCCCCTCTCCTATACTGGTTACAGTTGCAGGTATTACTATACTGGTTAAATTACTGCAATTTTCGAAGACGTTTTTTTCTATTTTTGTTACACCATTTGGTAAGTTTGCAATTATCACTTTGTTACAATTTCTAAAGGCTCCCTCTCCTATACTTGTTAAACTTGTAGGCATGTTTATACTTACCAACTTTGTACAATTATTAAAAGCAAACGCTCCTATACTTGTGATACTATCTGGCAGTTTAATACTTATTATGCTTGTACAATAGTTAAAGGCCTTTTCTCCTACTCCTATAACTTCATAGCCTTCAATTTTTTCAGGTATTTTCAAACTTATTGAACTACCACTATACTTCGTTATAATCACATTATATACTGAGCCATTTTGTACTACTAAATATTCCAAATAGCCTTCTGTATATCCTGTACTAATACATCCCCAAATTACTGGTCTGTTATATAAATTAAAATTCTCATCCCATCCTTCAGGCTTAGTTGTAGCCTGAGCATAAAATATTATACTTTCACAATTATAAAATGCTTCAGCCCCTATATTCGTAACAGTACTTGGAATAATAATTTTTGATAGTTTTACGCAAGAAGAAAAAGAACCAATCCCTATGCTTGTAACAGTACTCGGAATTCTAACGTTCATTAGATTATTGCAATCTGAAAAAGCAAAGTTCCCTATTTCTTTTACATCATAACCTTTAATTTTTTCTGGTATATTCAATCCAACATAATTACCTTTATATCTAGTTATAATTACGCTGTATACCGAATCTATTAATGATACTCCATATTCATAACCATCAGTTGTAATATCATTACTTATATATCCCCAGATTACTGGTCTGTTATATAAATTAAAATTCTCATCCCATCCTTCAGGTTTAGATTCAACCTGAGCATAAAATATTATACTTTCACAATTATAAAATGCTTCAGCCCCTATATTTGTTACACTATTTGGGATTGTTATGCTTGTTAAACTGGTGCAATTCCTAAATGCATCAGTACCAATACTTGTTACACTTGGTGGGATTACTATATTTTCTAGATTGTCGCAAGCAGAAAATGCTTCATCAACAATATTTGTAACTAACTTTCCCATATGTCTTTTAGGTATTTTAACACTTGTAGCTAAACATGTCCCTTTTGAAACACCATATGTGTCTTCGCTTAGCAATATATATTCTAACCCTTCTGTTCCCCAATCGGCGTATAAAGTAATATCTACTTTTGGCATTTTATCAAAGATGAAATAATTTTCTAAATCTTGGTCACTATACCAACCAGCAAAATCATATCCTTCTCTTATTGGGTCTATTGGTGCTTCTATTGCTTCTCCTTGCCTTTGTACTATCTTACTAACTTGACTTCCTCCATTGCTATAAAAGCTTATTATAGGAAAAATCTCTTCCCAATCAGCGTATAATACTAAATCTTCATTTATAGGATTTTTTGTGAATACCCATTTTGTATTTAAAGTCTCGCCCCCATCTAAACTTGTATACCAACCTAAAAATTTATAACCTTCTTTATAAACTCTAGGGCTATGTATCTTGCTTCCCTCTTTTACTACAAGATGTTCTGCAGCGCTTCCACCTCTAGAATCAAAACTAACTTCATATGTAATAATTGATATTGATGGACCTATCGATATTTTATCGCACCCTATCAAAAGGAAACAAAATATAATTATCAACACTATAGTTCTTATTATTTTCATTTCTCTCTCATCCCCCAAATATATTATACCTAAAACCTATAGAAAATTCAATTTTTGACTAATAATTATTTAAGCGGCACTTAAGTTGCCGCTTTCAAATATAATATTTATAATGTAACAACTTCTTTCTCACATCTCTTCATATGCTAAAGCAAAAATATCTAAGGTTGTTAAAACATCTTTATCAAATTTAATTGCTTTTGATATTTCTAAATCATATTCATCTAAAATACTTAAATTAAAATCTTGATTCTTTTTTAAGATCTCATCAAGTTCTTTAAAAATTCTATCAAATAAAGTAGATACTTCAATCGTTAATTTTTCTTTTTCCTTTAAAGCTTCTATGTAATCTTCTAAATGCATTAAATAGTTTATTAATACTTCATACTTTTTTAAAAGCATTTTACTTTCAAAAAAGTATTCTTTAAAATAAATTTTTGTTTCATTAATTCTGTCAAACACATAACTATAGCCGACTTCAAAAAATATCTGGAGATCATTAGTTGGTAAATTGTTTCCCTCTAGATAAATTATTTTATCCAAAACCAAGAAAACCTCATTCATCCTTGAAAGCAAAATAGATGCTTCGGTTTCTAACATGTTCAAAAAAGTTTCATTCTCTTTTTTCCATGTTAAATACTCTTTTATTTTCATGCCTTAATTACCTTCTTATTTTTTTTATATTTAACTTTTCCTTTTTTGTTTTTATTCATATATTTTAAGGCCAACTTTTCTAAGTCCTCAACACTACCTTCTTTAATATCTTTTTTTATAACCAACATACCTGTTTTTTCTCCAACATAAATAAAGATATATTCTTCTTGTTCATAGATTGATTCAATATCACTCCAATTATAAATAATTCGACCCTTTTCACTTTTTCTTTCAATTCTAACTTTATTGATTTCAATTGTTTCTACTAAATCTTTTCTTTGATCAGCTTCTTGATTAACAATTGAATTAACTTTCCAGAATATTAAAGTTGGTGCAAGTAGTATAGTAAAAGCAGCCAAAGTCCAAGAAAAAGTGATATTAGTAATATTAGGAGCTTCGATTGTATTTGAGACTGCTAGACCTACCATCATTAAGCATACTGCATAAATAAAGTAAGTTGATTTTGATTTTTTAAGCATATGAAATTTATAAAAAGCTTTATGAGCTTTTTTATCATATGTACTAACTGCAATTAATTTATCCATTTTATTTACCTCCAACAAACTATTTACAATTATATCATATTTTTAAATTTTTTTTAAATCATTTTTTTATAAATAATGTTATAATATATAAAAGAAAATCAAAAATTTACTAAAGGAGATTCCTATGGATAAAATTACTAAAGCTTTAGCTTTAAATAATGAGATTAAGGTGAGTATCGCTAAAACAAAAGAAATAGCGAACCAAGCCTTAAAACTTCATGACTTATGGCCAAGCAGCATAAGTGTACTCGCAAAAACATTAACCTTAGGCGCAATCATGGGTAAAATGCTTAAAGGCCATGATGCATTAACTATCAAAATAAATGGAAACGGTCCAATCGGTAATATTGTAGTTGATGCTAATGCACTAGGCGAAGTTAGAGGTTATTTAGACAATCCTCATGTTAATTTTATAAACAATTCAAATATCTTAGATGATAAAACTGCAATCGGACTTGATGGCTTTATTGAAGTAATTAAAACTCAAAACTTAAAAACTAACTTTTCTTCATCAGTTGAAATTAAAACTGGTGACCTTGCTAATGACTTTACCTATTACTTTTTTATATCTGAACAAGCTCTAACTATTATATTGCTAAACTTAAGCATTACAAAAGATGCCTCAATCTCAGAAAGTAATGGACTACTTATTCAAGTTCTTCCAAAAGCAAGTGAGGAGACTTTAAACTTTCTAGAAAAAACATTTGAGGGTTTTAAAGATACTGCTTCTTTACTAAGTAAAACTCCAACTGATATTTTAAATACTTTATTCAAAGATGATTATAGTATTCTAGAAGAATCAAGTTTAATTTATAATTGCAATTGTTCTAAAACTAATTTTTCTAAAGGCCTTGCAACGCTAAGTAAAAAAGATTTAAAACATATAATCGATGAAGATGAAAAAGCTGAAATCACTTGTAATTACTGTAAAAAAGTCTACAACTTTTCAAAAGAAGATTTAATAGATATTTTAAATAAAAAATAAACTATTCTTTAAATAAACAATATAAATTGCATTTAGATTATTATTGTGTTACAATTCCTTATATATTTAAAAATAGTAACATTTAAAAGGAGAACAAAATTTATGAAAACTGCTATTATTACAGATTCAGGAGCGAACCTTACCGAAGAAATTATCAAAAAATACAAAAACCTTTATGTATTACCTTTAATTATTCTAGTAGATGGTGCTGCTTACAAAGACCAAGTAGAAATTAAAGCAACTGAAGTATATGCTCAACTTGATGAAAAAGAGATTTCAACAAGTCTTCCAAACATTACTGAGTTATACGATGCTTTAGCTGATATAAAAAAACAAAATTATGATAATGTTATTATTATCAATATCTCATCTGGCTTATCAGGAACATTCAATGCTTTCCATGCAGCTTTAAGTGAGTATACTGATTTAGAAGTATTTCATTATGACAGTAAAACCCTAGCTGCAGGTCAAGGTTATTTAGTTGAACAAGCCTTAGAACTAGTTGAAAAAGAAACTGCTCCACAAGAAATAATCTCTGCACTTGATAAACAAAGATCAGAAGACAGTATTGCAATGTACACAATCAACACTCTAAAATATTTAAAAAAGGGTGGTAGAATTGGTAAGGTTGAAGGCACTATCGGAAACATCCTACACATCAAACCAGTTATAACAGTTAATCCAGAAGGTGTTTATGTTACACTAGCAAAAACTTTCGGACTAAATAGAGCTTTAATAAAAATGCGTGAAATGTTAATAAAAAAATTCGAACAAGTAAAAATTGATCTAACAATCCATTATGGTGATAATTTCGAAGAAGCATCTTCACTTGGAAAAATGCTTAGAAACTTTTTAAATATCAGACTCCTTACTGTCTCTCAACTTACACCAGTTTTAGGAATTCATACAGGTCCTATGATGTTTGCATATGTTGCAAGAAAAGTAGAATAAAAATCAAAACAATTTCAGGTAATACTGAAATTGTTTTTTTACTATTATTCAACATCCTGTAAAGCATCATATCCTTCTTCACCAGTTCTTACTTTTATAACATTCTCAACATCATAAACAAAGATTTTACCGTCCCCTATATTACCAGTATATAATATTTTCTTAGCTGTTTCAATTACTCTTTTTA
>JAQUUM010000005.1 GCA_028693885.1 Bacilli bacterium | reverse complement strand
ATCATGTTTACAATGTTATGATAGACTTTATGCTGATGTATATTTATGGATGAAGGAAAAATGGATTGACTATGTTGTCCCTCAAGTATATTTTGATTTGGATTATTCTAGACCGAAAGAAAAAGGATCTTTAGAAGAAATTACTGTTGTTAAATACGCTGATTTAGTTAAATGGTGGAGTGATATTTGTATTGAAACTAACATAAAACTTTATATTGGCCAAGCAATCTATCGTTATAATAACGAAGGTAATTGGAGTAATCCATATGAAATTATTAATCAGCTGATGTATAATCAAAATTATTATAATGTGAGTGGGTCTATTTTCTTTACTTATAATTCTTTTGTTAAAGAAGATGTGGCATCATTAGTTGAAGCTAGAAAGTTATTAAAAGGAATTTGGAAGAAAGATGTAAAACCGGTTTAAACATAATTTGGGAAAGATAGTCTATAACTTAAGACTATCTTTCTTTTACTTGCTAAATATTCAATTTTTTGATAAAATAAGTCTATACTGTAATATATTAAGAGGTAAGAAAATGAAGAAAAGGTTATTTTATTCATTAATAATAGTTTTATTATTATTACTAAGTGGATGTAGTGAAACCCCAAGTGATGCTGATGTTGAAGATGAGGAAATTACTACTCCAGAAGAAGTAATATATTATTTTGATGCAGGTTATCATAATCCTATTATTGATGGAGAAACTGTAACATATAGTAAAATGTTTTATGGAGAATATCCTCAAACTTTAGTTATAGATGAAGCGGTAATAAGTGCTTTAAATTTAGGCATAGATGGAGAAACGATTATTGCCGATAGTTATGGATATTACCCATATGAGGGAAATCGTTATGCTAGTGTTTCTACTTTTACAAGAGAGATAATTGAAGGCAATCAAGTTTTGGTTGAAACTAGAGAATTTTATTTAGTTGATTCAATTGAGTGGAGAATTTTAAGTATTGATGGAACTAGTGCTATTTTGCTTGCTGATAAAGTCTTAGATAGTAAGTCTTCTTATAATGACAGTTTAGTTGCGGTTGGAGAAACTAAAAGTATTTATTTAGGTGCAACAAATATGAATTTAATTGATTCTGCTTGGTCATCTAGTAATGAAGCGGTGGCTTTAGTAAGTAGAAATATTGATACTATACAAGCTACAGTTGGAATTGATAATAATTGGTGGATTGCTGGTAAAAATACTTATGTAGCTGTTGGGGAAGCAACTACTGCTATTCTTGAAATTGATGAAAATGGTTATTGGGTAATAAATGATGTAACTAGTGCTTTGAAAGCTCAAGTTCAAATTATGGTAAATGCAGTTAGTAAAGGTGAGGTAGTAATTACTGGAACTGGTCCTACTAAAGAAAATCCAGATGAAACTATTACAGTTACTTATAAAATTGTTGTAGTTGATAACAATGATAAAACGTGGGGGAACTCTTATTTAAGACATTGGCTAAATAATGATTTCTATAACGCTGCTTTTTCTAGCAGTGAAAAAGAAGCTATTACACTTACTAGTGTTTCTAACCAAGGAGTCTCTTATGCAGCTTATCATACAAACGAAGGGCTAGATACACAAGATTATGTATACTTATTATCTTATAATGATTTACTAAGAAGAAGGTATGGCTTTAATTCAAAAGCAGAGGTAGCTGATCCTCAAAGAAGTGCTTTTAATACTGAGTTTGCAATAAAGACAGGGGTTGATAATTCTAGTACTAATCAAGGTAAATATTTTTCAAGATCACCTGGTTTTACAATGGAATATTTATCAGGCGTTTTCTTTGATGGAAAAGTTAGTACATCAGGCTTTAATAATGCATATTCTAATATAGGAATAAGGCCGGTTATTACAATACAGTTTGCACAATAAGGATTTTTAAAAATCCTTATTTTTTTATGTTAAAAATATCTTGATAAATTCCCAATTTAAACTTGAATAAAAACGCTTTTTGTTATATAATAATAAAGTAATATATATAAAAAGCAAAATGGAGTTTTTATGATAAATGTATTTCCTAAAGTAAAAGAAATAAAATATAGTAAAGACGTTTATAAAATGAAAGATAAGAGCATTGCTTTTTTTGATAAGCCTAATGAAATAGTAAAAAAAGAGTTGGATGCTTTTTTGAACTTACAGGTAGGTAAATCTAAAAAAGCTGATGTTCGTTTTTTTATTGACAAGAAGTTGAGCTTAGAGGCTTATAGATTAGAAGTAAAAAAAGATGTTATTAATGTTTATCACAAAGAAGCAGTTGGAGCATATTATGCAGTTAAAACATTAAAACAAATTATCAAAAATAATGAAATTGAATGCCTTGAAATTTATGATGAACCTGATATGAGAGTTAGAGGCTTTATGTACGATATTAGTCGTAATAAAGTTCCTAAACTAGAAACAGTTTTTAAAATCATTGATATAATGAGTGATTTGAAAATGAATCATTTTGAATTATACGTTGAGGGCTTTTCTTTTGAATACCAAAGTTTTAAAGATTATTTGAAAAAAGATGGATACATTACACTAGAAGAATATAAAGCGATTGAAAAATACGCTAATGAGCACTTTATTGATTTTGTTCCGAATCAAAATGGATTTGGTCATATGGCCGCTTGGCTTGAGAAAAAAGAATTTTCTGATTTAGCAGAGTGCCCTGAAGGGATTGATTTGTGGGGGACACATAGAGCTCCTAGTACACTTAATCCTTTGGATGAAAAGTCTATTGAATTGCTTAAAAAAATGTATCAAGATATGTTACCTATTTCGAATTCGAAATATTTTAATATGAATTTTGATGAACCTTTTGAACTTGGTAAAGGTAAATCAAAAGCTGAGTGTGAAAAGTTAGGGCTTGGAAAAGTGTATTTAGATTATACTTTGAAAGCTTACAAAGAAATAAAAAAATATAAAAAAATTCCACTTATCTGGGGGGATGTCTTAAATAATCATCCTGAATTATTTAAGAAACTTCCAAAAGATATGATATTTGTTGATTGGGGATATGATGCTTTTTATTCTTTTTCAAAGAATTTGAAGAAACTAAAACAAGCAAAAGTAAAATTTATAGCTGCCCCCGGGACTACTTCTTGGTGTAGTTTAGCTTTAAGACAAAGTGATTGGATTGAAAATATTGCTAATGCATGTTGGGCTGTAAAAGAAAATGGTGGTGAAGGTTTGTTGTTAACTGATTGGGGCGATGTAGGCCATATGCAAATGTTGCCATTTAGTTATGCCCCACTAGTTTATGCAGGTCTTATGAGTTATAGATGTACAGAGGGTGTATATTTAACTGTTAAGCAATATTTAAATAAGTTTGTTTTTAAAGATGAAGAAAACTTATTGGCTGATGCTATTATGGATTTAGGAACTTATAACAGATTTGAAAATTCATATAATGGAAATGGGACTTCAACATTTTATATGTTACTTTGGATCTTTTATGCTTTTAAAGAACAAGATCATTTGGCTTATGTAAAAGAAAAGATGAAATATAATACTTTGAATTATAAAAAATATCAAAGTGCCAAAGAATATCTTAATTACAAGAAAAAAGAAATTGATCTTATTAAATTTAGTGAACCTTTAATTAAAGAAGAAATTACTTGGACAATTGATATGATTTCTTTATTACAAAAAATTAATGTTTGTGGGAATGAATCTCTTGATAAATCACTAAGAGTGATTATGTCAAAAGAAGTAATTGAAGAAGCAAAAAAAGTTAAAAATGAATTAAGTCGTTTGTGGGTTTTAAGAAACAAACAAAGCTCATTAGATGAAACGTTAATCTATATAGATAAGTTAATTGAGTTTTCAGAAGAAAGATTAAAATACATAGAAGGGGTAAAAAAATGAAAAAAGTGAAGGGAATTGTAAAGCCTAAAATAGTAAAACGCAGTATTTTGCTGATAATAGCAGCTCTTTTAGTTGCGTTATTTGCAAATAATATAATCGCAAGTTATGCTTTAGGCCATTATTATACAAAAGCAACGGCGCCTGGTGATTATGAAATCGTTGGTGAATATGGAGAATATCTAAAAGCTTATGAAATGGTTACTCCTAATAACACTGTTACAATTGATACAACAAATAATACTGATTTAGTTCAATCAGATTTTACTGATGTTGCTAATCTAGCTACAATAGTTGGTAGCGTTAAACCTTTTTATACATCAGAAGTAGGTAGTGCAACTTGGAGATTTACATTGCCAGATGCGGGGTATTATAATATTAGACTTACTTATTATCCAGAAGAAGGTGGTTCTGCACCGATTGAAAGAAAAATTAAAATAAATGGTGTAGTCCCTTATGAAGCTTTCAACAATATCGTATTCTCAAGAACTTGGGGAGATGGTCCAATCGAAGCATCAGAAGGTTCAATGTTCTTTATGGATGCTATGGGTAATGATATGAAACCTACCCAAATTGAAAAACCCAAAATCACAACCTCTTATGTTGTAGATGATTTAGGTTATGTTACTGAACCTTATTTAGTTTATTGCTTAGCTGGTGAAAATACTATAACAATTGAATCTGTTAGAGAACCAATGAGTATTTTCTCAATTGATATTTGTGCTAAGGTTGAATATATGTCTTATAGTGATTATGTTAGTCAATTTAGCGATGATGATAAAGTTAATGATAAAAAGTTTGTTTTTGAAGCAGAAGACCCAAGTATAAGAACTTCTTCATCAGCTACTCTTTATGCAGTTAATGATAGAACAAGTGCTAAGAATTCTCCGACTGATCCTGTAAAAATTAGATATAATTCAGTTGGTGGAACAAAATGGGCATCACCTGGAGATTGGATTTCTTGGGATGTCGAAGTAGAAGAAGCTGGACTTTATCAAATTTCATTGAGATCTAAACAAGGAGTTTCTAGAGGAGTTTATACTACTAGAAAAGTATTAGTTAATGGTGAAGTGCCATTTGATGAAGCATTAAACACTAAATATCATTTTAGTACAGATTGGAAGATAATGACTTTAGGTGGATATGATGTTGAGGGTAAAGAAATTCCTTTTTACTTCTATTTAAATGCTGGTCAGAACACAATTACTTTAGAAGCTACTTTAGGTGATTATAGTAGTTTAGTAAGTAGAGTAAATACTGTTATTGATGAATTAAATAGAGTTTACCGTAGAATTATCGCTGTTACAACTTTAAATCCAGATCCATATATTGATTATTATCTAGTTGAGAACTTAGCTGACTTTGTTTCTGTATATTATGAAGAAGGCGAAAGTATCGTTGGTTTAAAAGAAACATTTACAAAATGTGCTTCTGAATTAAGAGAAGTTAATAGCATTTTAGTTGAGTTATCAGGTGGAAAGAGTGATATGACTGCCAGTCTTGACAGAATGGCAATTCAACTTGATTCATTTGTTAGTAATATAAGAACACTTCAAAGAAGATTAAATGATTATAGTAATAATATTTCAGCACTAGGAACATGGATTTTACAAATGAGTGAACAGTCAATCGTTATTGATCAATTATACATTCATTCAGATAAAACAACTTTAAGTAAAGCAAATGCTTTACCAAAAGCTAATCCTGATTTCTTTACAGCATCAGTATTTGGAGTTACTGCTTTCTTTAAATCATTCTTCTTTGATTATGAAAGCATTGGTGTAACTGAAGCTAAGGCCAATTTACCTACTATTGAAGTATGGTTCTTGACTAGTGAAGTGGCAGGACGTGAACAAGCAAATGCCTTAAGTAATTTAATTTTGGATACATTTGATCATGCAAACGTTAAGTTGAAGCTAGTTTCTCCAGGAGTATTATTACCTGCAACTCTTGCAAAAAGAGGTCCAGATGTAGCAATCAATGTTCCAAATGGTCTTCCTATAAATTATGCTCTTCGTAATGCGATTGAAGATATTTCAAAATATGAAGGTTTCTACGATACAACAGGAATATGTTCAGCTGAAGAAATTGCTCGAGGAACTTGTGCGACTTCAATTGCAGCTGATGATCCTAATAGAAACTTCCAACAAAGTGCAATGGTTCCTTATGAATTTAATGGAGGCTATTATGCCCTACCTAATACACAATCATTCTTAGTAACATTCTATAGAACTGATATTTTTGATGAGTATGATTGGAAACGCCCTACATTACAAAACCCATGGACTTGGGAAGATGTAATTGAAATTATTCCAGAATTACAACTTAAAAACTTACAATTCTATTTACCGCTTAATACAGTATTAGCTAACTCTGTAGTTAACCAAATTTTTGCTTCTATGCTTTATCAACAAGATGGTACATTCTATAAGAATGGAAATCGCGAGTCTGCTTTTGATAGTGCAGCTGCGATGAGTGCTTTTGATACTTGGTCAAGATTTTATAGTGAATATTCTTTCCCTCTTGCAGCATCATTCTTTAACCGTTTTAGAACTGGTGAAACTCCAATTGGTATTGCTAACTATGAAATGTATAATACATTAATGGTATCAGCTCCAGAAATTAGAGGTAAATGGGATTTTGCTTTACTTCCTGGAACAATAAAAGAAGATAATTCACTTGACCACAGAGGCGCAGCTGGTGGAACTGCTGTAGTAATGATGGCTCAAGCTAGAGAAAAAGAAGCTGCTTGGGAATTTATGAAATGGTGGACTAGTGAAAATACACAATTTTCATATGCTCGTGAGTTAGAATCAGTATTAGGCCCTGCAGCTCGTCATAATACTCCAAACATTAAAGCTTTCCAAAGAATGGCATGGACTGCTAAAGAAATTGAAGTATTAACAACACAATGGGAAAAGACTGTTGGTGTACCTGAGGTAGCAGGTGGATATTATACAGGACGTAACTTAGAAAATGCCTTCCGTGAAGTAGTTAATAAAGATAAAGAACCACGCGAAACTCTAGAACAATACATTCAAATCATTAATAGTGAGATTGCTAGAAAACGCGCTGAGTTCGGCTTAGATTAGAAGGGAGAAGATCAATGGAAAATGTAATCGATAAAGATTTAAATGTTTCTAAAGAAGAAACTATAAATCTTGATGAACCTACTGTAATAGAAAAAACTGATGATTCTTCTCAAGATAAACAAACTTCATGGCAGAAATTTAAAGCTTGGAAGGAAAGAACTGGTTTAAAAATAGATAGATGGAGTAGAAAAAAACCATTTAGAAGAAAGTTATATTTAAATAGAACTCTTTATTTAATGATGTTGCCGTATCTTATGCTTTTCACGTTATTTACTGTAGTTCCCGTTATAATGAGTTTTGGTTTGAGTTTTACATACTTCAACTTACTTGAAGCACCTCGCTGGTTAGGGTTTTCAAACTATTTAACTTTATTTTTAGATGATGATATTTTTATAACTGCGGTTAAAAATACTTTAATCATTGCAGTTGTTACTGGACCTGTTGGGTATTTACTTAGTTTCGTATTTGCTTGGTTGATTAATGAATTACCAAGCAAGGTAAAACCTTTTATAACTTTAGCATTCTACGCACCTTCACTTGCAGGAAATGCAATCCTTATTTGGACTTTGATTTTCAATAGTGATATTTATGGTTATGCTAATGCGTTTATGATTCAGTTTGGTTTGATAGCAGAACCGATCACATGGCTACAAGATTCGACTTATATTTTACCAATTATTATTGTAGTTCAATTATGGATGAGTTTGGGTGTTAACTTTTTAGCCTTAATCGCTGGATTAAAAGGTGTAGATAAATCACAATATGAAGCAGCCGCAGTTGATGGAATTAGAAATAGATGGCAAGAATTATGGTTCATTACTTTACCAAATATGAAACCACAATTAACATTTAGTGCCGTTATTCAGATATCATCTTCCTTAGGAGTTGGGGCTATTACAACAGCCTTAGCAGGTTTCCCTTCAATTGAATATTCTGGTCATACAATAATAAATCACTTGACCGATTACGGAAGTGTAAGATTTGAAATGGGTTATGCATCAGCGATTGCGACTTTACTGTTCGCATCAGCGATTTTGTTGAATAAGACAATTCAAAAAATTATCCGTAAAGTCGGCACGTAGAGAGGAGCTCAAGATGAAAGAATATAGAAGTCTTGCATTAAGCAAGATTAAACCTAATTTTAGAAGTGCAGCCTTAATATGCTTTATCTATGGTTTAGTATTTTTAGCAGCTTGGATAGTTCCTCCGCTAATTGGTGCTTTAATTATAGGTGGACCTTTATTAATCGGGTTTTCTAGTGTCATAGTAGCTTTATCAAAAGGTGAAGAAGTATCTTTAAAAACTTTATTTTCAGGCTTTAAAAATGTTAGTACTAAAATAGTGTTATACATAAGTAAAACATTTTATATATTGTTTTTTACGATTTTCTTAATAGTGCCTGGAATTATGAAAGCTTTATCTTACTCAATGTCATTTTATGTTTTATTAAATGAACCTAAGTTAGATGCTTCAAAAGCATTATTAAAAAGTAAAAGAATTATGCATGGGCATAAACAAGAATTATTTAATCTTTATTTAGGATATTTACCATTAATTATATTAGGTATTTTATCTCTTGGAATTTTGTTTTGTTGGATTATTCCTTTAATGGAACTTGCAAAATATGAATTTTATTTGAAGTTAAAGAGTAAATTTGATACTGAAGCTCTTGAGGATATTGATGGAGCTGCTGTTAGACTTCATAAGGCAGTTGATACAAGACCTTTTGCTGAAATCAACGCTTTAAAAATAAGAATGATGTCTAAGAAAAAGAAAAGATTAAATAGATCAAAGTCGGGAGATTTCTTCTTGTTCTTATTCTTAGCAGCTTGTGGAGCATTTAGTTTATTGCCTTTAATATTAACTGTTTCAAATGCTTTTAAACCGCTTGATGAATTATTCTTATTTCCACCAAGATTTTTCCCAAGAAATCCTGGTATTGAAAATTTTAAAGATTTAGGTGGAGTATTAGGTACTTCATTAGTACCATTCTCAAGATATTTCTTTAATACGATTTTTATTACTATTATGGGTACAATTGGACATGTTATATTTGCTTCAATGTGTGCTTATGCACTTGCAAAATATAAAGTTCCTGGTGGATCATTTATCTTTGGATTAATTGTTTATTCATTGATGTTCCCTCATGAAGTTACAAGTATTCCAAACTATATTGTATTTAACCAAATAGGTCTGATAGATACTTATTGGTCAATGATCTTGCCGATGATATCCTTTCCTTTAGGACTTTTCCTGATGAAACAATTTATGTCTCAAGTTCCAACTAGTTTGATTGAGTCTGCGAAGATTGATGGTGCTGGCGAATTTAAGATATGGTTCTCAATAGTTATGCCTTTAGTTAAACCAGCTTGGTTAACATTAATCATTTTGGTATTCCAAAGATTATGGGCTGCTGATGGTTCTACTTTTATTTATCGTGAAGATTTGAAAATGGTTAGTTATGCTTTAGTTCAAATTTCAACAGCTGGACCTGCTCGTGTAGGTGTATTAGCTGCTGTTAGTTTGATTATGATAACAGTACCGATTACTATTTTCATTATATCTCAAAGCCAAATCATGGAAACTATGGCTCATTCAGGTATGAAGTAGAGGTGGTGGATATGATAAAAAGAAGACTATTAATTGTATTTGTATTAATGATGTTAATGTGTGCTTTACCAATGGTAAATGCTGAAACAGGATATATCTATACTCATGATAATGAACCGATTTATTCTGATAAAGGCTTTGATGTTTCAAATGTTTATAAATTTGGAGATTTAGGTCTTAGAGATGCTGACTTTAAATCACCAGCTGATTTATATTTGTTTAAAAAAGAATTAAGAAATGAGTTCAATGAATTCTTAGGTTATGAAGAAAAAATCTATATGGTAGATTCAACTTCTAATAAGCTTTTGATTTTTGATAAGAACTTAGGTCTTTTAAAAGTAATGGGAGTTGAAGATGATCCTCTTGATACTTATGTAATTGATGCTTTTGAGCTTGATACTACTAAGTTTACTTATGAACAAGCTTTAAAGATTAATACTAATGGTACTAATGGGAAAACACCATTAATTATTAGAGATGTTGAAGGAACAAGTGTTGGTACAATTAGTTTTGAAGATTTCCAAGCAACAGGTGGTAGTATTGCATTAAATGGTGCTAGTGGAGTTTTTAGAGGTGTTGTTAGAACAACTGGTGAAGATTATATTTATGTTTGTGATACTCTTAACAATCAAATTTTAGTTTTAGATAGTGCAAACTTTAAAGTTATTAGAGTAATTTCTACTCCTGATTCTCATTCTTTTAAGACTAAGGCATTCTTGCCTGTAAAAATGGTTGCTGACAGTTCTGGAAGACTTTATGTTATATCAAGTGGAATTAATGAAGGAATTATTAAATTAAGTCCAACTGGTGAATTTTATGGATTTACTGGGGTTAATAAAGTTGCTTTAAGCGTTTGGGAAATATTCTGGAGAAATCTTGCGACTGAGGCTCAATTACAACAATCTACTCAAGTATTAAACCAAATTTTTAACTCATTATGTATTGATGATGCTAATTTTATTTATACAACAGCAGGTCCTACTACTAATACAGCAGGCTTAGTAACTAACGATAATGCGATGATTAAAAAGTTGAATCCAGCTGAAAGTGATGTTTTGAAAAGAAATGGATATAATGTACCAAAAGGTGACATTGTATACTTGAAAACTACTCAAGCTACATCATATCCTGATTTAACATCTATCGCTGTTAATGATTATGGAGTTTATACTGTAGCAGATGCAGCTAATGGTAGATTATTTACTTATGATGCTGAAGGGAATTTGCTTTATATATCAGGTGGTAAAGGGACTCAAATTAATGAATTAGATAATCCTGTAGCACTTGTTTATCAAGGTGAAAATTTATTATTATTAGATAAAAACTCAAAAGCTTTAATGGTTTTCCAACCAACTGATATTGGTGCAATTATTAATAGTGCAGTTAAATATTATGTTAATGGAGATTATATAGAGTCAGCTAGAGAATGGCAAAAAGTTGTTCAAAAGAATGCAAATTATCAATATGCTTATTTAGGAATTGGTAAAACTTTAATGTATGAGGGTGAATACGTTGAAGCATTAGACTATTTTGAATTAGGATTTAGCCAAGAGTTATATTCAAGAGCGTTTAAATTATATCGAGATGATATTATTAAAGAAAACTTTACTATTGTTATGAGTGCAGTACTTGCTTTAGCTGTAGGGCTAATTGCATTTAACATTTATAGACGCATAAAAAGAGGACCTCTTGAAGAATCAGGAATGGGTGATGAATAATGAATACTGATGCAAATAAAAAAATAGGTTTTTTTGGAAAACTTAAAAAAGGTTTAAAGTATTTTTATGAAGAATTCATTAAATTTCCAGCCTTTATTTTAGCTCACCCAATCAAAGGCTTTGATGATTTTAAAAGAGATAATAGAGGTAAATGGTCAGTTGCAATTACTTTTATTGTAGTGGTTATTTTACTTCAAATACTAAAATTCCAGTTTTTGGGATTCTTAGTAAGTGATCGTAATATTAATGATTTAAGTACATTCTCAGAAATTGCTTATATTATTGCTCCGCTTGTTTTGTTTGCTGTTTCAAACTGGTCAGTTGCGACTTTGTTTGATGGCAAAGGAAAAATGAAAGAAATCTTTTTAATGATTAGTTATTGCTTATTTCCTTTGATATTTACTAATATAATTGGAATGGTTTTAAGTAATGTACTTGTTGCTGAAGAGATGGCTTTGTATCATTTAGTTACTAGTCTTGGTGTGTTCATGTTAGGTTATATGGCTTTCTTTGGAATTATTGGAATTCATGAATATGGATTGTTAAAATGTATTGGTACGATTGTTGCAACTTTAGTTGCAGCTATGGTTGTAGCTTTTATATTACTTCTTTGTTTCAATCTTTTCCAAACAATAGTAGGCTTTGTATATACAATTTATCGTGAAATATCACTAAGGTACTTATAGGAGGGAATGAAATGAAATTATTAAAAATTAAATACATAGTTCCTTTTCTATTAGTAATTGCTGTAGCAATTGTATTAGTAGTTTATTTTACTGGAGGACTTAGTACTATTCCTCTAGCTGATGAACTTGCTTTTAGTAATAAGGAAGTTAATCTAGACGACTTCACAGAAGCCGCTAGTATGGAAACTTTTGATAACAATAAATTGGTTGCTGAAAATGATAACTTTGAAATGTATATCGATGAAGCTACTACTAAAATATCAATTGTTGATAAAAGAACAGGTAAAACTTATACAACGACTAATGATGATTTAACTTCAGGCTATGGAAGTAACTTTAGATTATTTTATTATGGAACAAATGGTACTCAAGTTACAACTGGTTTAAATACTATGACTGATAGTGTAAACTTTTATAATAAGACATCAGATACTTATGAAAAACATTATTCTTTGAATTATATAGATGGTGGTGTTCAGATAGTCTATGATGTTGGTCGTTTTACTCAAACTTATTATCCTGATAAGATGAGAATTAATACAATGATTGATCAGTTTATCGGTAATATAAGAATTAACCAAGAGTATGCTACAGAAACAATTATGGATTCTTTTGGTGAAACTATGAGTATTCGTGTTGTTAGATATAGAGAATACCAAAACAGTGGTACTTATAGTGCTACAACAACTAATTATGATGTTGCTAAATATATTCAAGATAATCTATATGGAGAGGTTAATCCACTTCCAGATACAGTTGATCCTGAAGATCATGATTTATATTTTAATATAACTTATTTAACAGAAGCATTTGTTAGTGGTTGGGGTACAACGATTAACGCTAGTAATTATGGTGAAGAAGGGGCTTCTCCTTGTATCGTTAATCCATTCATTTATGAAGGAACAAAGAATTCACTTTTTGATGGATTTTACAAGATTGAAGTTGATGATCAAGTAGATCCAACTACTGATCCTGAAAAATATGAATTTTATAAATTAAAAGCAACTTCTACTACACAGTTTTCAGCTTTATTCAATTTGCTTTATGATACAACTGAAAGACATATGGTGAGTGGAAAATATGTTTATGATTCTAGTATTTTAGATGATCAAGAAAAAATTGATGAATTAGTTGCATCTAAAACTGCAAGTTATGATGATATAGCAGATGATCCTAAATACTATCTTGCAAGAAGAAATGCTGGTTATGCTTCAAGAGATGAAAATGGCTTTATTTATGATGAAAGCGATAATCCAGTAGCAGCTTATTATTCAATTGAAGAAGCTTATCACGAAAACCAATTCTTTGGTATTGAAGGTGATTTGGTACCAGTTAGGTTTAGAGTTGGAATGGAAGCATCTTTATCTGATACTTTTGATGGTGTTAATTTTACACTTTTAGGTGATACTTTGAAAGAAGGAAATGGCTCTTTAGATTTTAGTGATCCATATAGCCATAGTTATCGCCTTGCTTATATTGACTTTTTACCTTATTTTACTTTTAATGATGAGGCGACTAGTGAAGGTATGTTGATTATACCTGATGGTAGTGGAGCGGTTATTAAGTTTAATAATGGTGCTCAAGAGTTGAATTATAATGACTTCAGAAAGAAATTTTATGGTAGAGATATGAATATCGCTCCATATCAAATGCCTGATTCAGATAATGCTCAAAAATTGATGCTTCCAATGTATGGATACATTGATACGACTAATCAATTAGGTGTTATTGGTGTTGTTTCTAATGGGGCTAGTAGTTCTGCACTTGATGCAGGAACATTGCATGATAGTCAACGTAGTAAACCATACAATCATGCTAAATTCCAAACTTACTTTAGAGAAAACGAAGAAGTTTCAGTAGGTACAAATAAATGGAACTCATCTAAGTTTAATAAATGGAGTGAGACTTTAAATACAATTGATTTCCAATATGATTTTATGTTCTTAGATTCAGATGAATTAACATATTCAAAAGTAGCTGAGGTTTATCGTAATTATTTAGTTGATAGATATGATTTAGAAACAAATGATACTACTGTCAACTCATTAGTTGATATTAATTTCTTGGGTGCGTATGAAAGATATGTATTAACTTTAGGTGTTAAACATAAAGTTAAAGCATCACTTACTACTTTTAAACAAGCAGAAGCTATTTTAGAAGAATTAATTGGTTATAATGTTCACAACTTAAGCGTTAGTTATCGTGGTTGGAGTGAAGATGGTCTTGAATATAAAGCTCGTAGTAATTATGAGGTTGCTAAAGTTTTAGGTGGAATTAGTGATTTGAATACATTTAAAGCTTTCTTATATAGTAACAATATTGATTTTTATCCAGAAATATATGTTGCTACAAACAAAGGCTATGATTATTCTTTCGGTAATATGAAGTATACTGGTAAGAGTGTAGGTGCATCTTATTCTACTCATTATCCTTATAACTTAGCTACTAAAGTTCAAGATAAAACTTATTCAGGAACAAACTATGTTTCATCTAAGTATTACACATCTTTAGTTGATGCGTTATTGCCTTCTTTTAAAACTCTTGATAGTGAAGGTGTATATGCAGTAGACTTAGGCAATGTTAAAGTTAGTGATTATCAAAGAGGTGCAGAAATATATGCTGAAATGGGTGCTGCTTATCAAAAACAAGCTCTTTCAATGTTTAAAGAAGAGATTGGAAAAGTTAAGTTAAGTGCGCCGTTTGAATATGCCTTGCCTTATGTAAGTTATGCAGTTGATGTTCCACTTTTCTCATCACAAAACCCAATTATTGATTATACAATTCCTTTCTATCAATTAGTAGTAAGTGGATTGTTTGATTATGCAGGTCCTGTGTTTAACTATACAGGAGATGAAAAAATGGAATTATTGAAGTTGTTAGAGACTGGATCTAATTTACAGTTTGTATTCTCAAATGAAGATCCTAAGATTCTATATGATACTAAGTACAATCATTACCCACAAACTTATTATGCTAACTGGAAAGCTAAAGTCGTAAATACAAAAGAAACTTTAGATTCAGTTGATATTCATGGTGGTAGGTTGATAAGCCATGAATTAGTTGGTGGAAGAAGTAATATTGTAAAAGTTACTTATTCTAATGATGTTGAAATATTAATTAATAAGTCACTTACGACTGATTATGTTGATAGTATCAATGGAATTACAGTTAAAGCTAAAAGCTATCTAGTCTTATCAGGAGGTCAATAAAATGGGAAAAATTAAATCAATTTTTGCTAAAATGTTTGCTCCCATTGGTAGACTATTTAGCAAGTTTAGATCTTGGTTGAGTGAAGTTTGGTACAAATTTAGACAAACAAAGTTTATGGTTAAACTTGGTGCGATACTATCTTTCATACCGAAGAAGATTGCTTCTAAGATTCAGTATAATAAGAGAAAGGCTGTTTGGGGAATTGTATTTATTATTCCTTTGATGATTGGATTTATTTATTTCTTTTTCATTCCTTTTATGCAAACAGTTTATTATAGTTTTTGTTATGTAAAAGGAGCTGCGGGCGAAGGTGTTCAAACTCAGTTCTTAGGATTAGGGAATTATCAATATATCTTTTCAGAACATCCTACTTATACTCAAACATTGTCAAGTTCAATTATTAGTATTTTAGTAGATGTTCCGATTATTTTGATTTTTAGTTTAATTATTGCAGTTATTCTAAATACTCAATTTAAAGGCCGTGCATTAGTTAGAGCGATTTTCTTTATGCCTGTTATATTTAACTCTCAAGCAATTGAAGCTGCTCTATCAACGAGTACAGTTATGCAAGATTCAATAAACGCTACAACAAACGAGTTGTTTGCTTCGATGTTTAGTTTCCAAGATTTCTTGTTAAGTGCGAATTTGCCTGTAACCTTTGTTGGATATCTAGGTGATGCTGTTACTAGAATCTATGATATAATTTCTTATTCTGGAGTTCAAATATTAATTTTCTTATCTGGAATTCAATCAGTTCCAAAACATTTATATGAAGCAGCGAAGATTGAAGGTGCAACTCAATATGAAATCTTCTGGAAGATTACTTTCCCAATGGTGTCACCTTTGATGCTTACAGCAGGTGTTTATACTATTGTTGATGCTTTCTTAAGATCAGATGTATTAAGAGAATTAAAACAGTTTATTAGTGCAGGTAATGTTACTAGTAATTATGGAATTGCATCATTCTTAGGTACACCTATTGATGATGGAATTAAAACTTATCTTTCAAATTATGGCATAAATGCAGCGATGTCGTGGTTATTCTGTTTAGGAGCATTATTAATAATTGCTATTATATTGTTCTTGTTATCAAGGATGGTGTTCTACTATGATGAATAATGAGAACAAAGTAATTAAAAAAACTTTTAAAGAAAAGTATAGTGAAGCTGCAGCTAACTGGAAAAACCCAAGCGTAGCAAGGGCGAGAAATCAAAAAATCTTGATGTTCTTCGCTGTTTTGTTAAGAATATTATTGCTTGCTGGATTGTGTTTTATAATCTTGTTACCACTGATTCAAAAATTTAGTTTTGCTTTTAGAGCACCAGAAGATATTTCTAATCCAAGAGTAATGTGGATTCCTGAAAACTTTAGTATAATAAATATTAGGTTGTCATGGGAACTATTAAGTTATGTGGATTCATTCTTTGGCAGTTTGTTACTTTCATCTGTTAGTACTTTTATTCAAATAATTGCTACAGCGGTTGCGGGTTACTCATTTGCAAGACTTAAGTTTTTTGGAAATAATATTATATTCTTTATTGTATTATTTACATTAGTTGTACCAAATGAAACTTTAAATATCGCAAGAAGGTTATATTTTTCAAATAATGGATTCTTTGGAGTTATGTTAATTGGAAAGTGGTTTGCGATGTACGTCATGGCTGCCTTTGGTATGGGAATTAGATCTGCTATCTTTATATATCTTTTCAGGCAGTTCTTTAGAGGTGTTCCTATTGAATTAGAAGAGTCTGCTCAAATAGATGGTGCGGGTGTTATTAGAACTTTTTGGAGTGTAATGCTTCCTAATGCTCGTGGTGCTATTGTTACTGTTGGATTGTTTGCTTTTGTATGGCAATGGAATGATTACTATTTCGCTCAAGTATTTAGATACACAGGCGTTTTAGGAACTAAATTGTTTGGATTGTCTGAAAATACAACTGCTGTAATTGGTGGTAATATGGCTTATTGGAACAGGCTTGGAATTGATGTTGATGTAATCAGAAGTTCACAATTCTTAGGGCTTTTGAGTAATACCATGGCATTGTTAATGATGTTACCATTACTAATAGCTTATTTCTTTGTTCAAAAACTATTCGTTGAGAGCATTGAAAGAACAGGTATTGTTGGTTAATAGAAATAAAAGATGTCATTTAATAAATGGCATCTTTTATCTTTAATTGTTGAAAGAGAGAGAAAAATGGATATAAGAGAAAAAATTGCCCAAATGCTTTGTTTTGCATTTAAAGGGGATAGTTATAATAAACAATTGAAAACTTTAGTGGAGAAAATTAAAGTTGGGGGGATTGTTTATTTTAAACATAATATTAATTCTAATGAACAAGTTTTAGAATTGAATACTAAGCTACAAGAAAAATCTACGACTCCGCTTTTTATTTGTGTTGATCAAGAAGGTGGATATGTAAGAAGGCTAACTAATATTAATCATTTGCCGGGGGCTATGGTGTTAGCTGCTGCTCAAACTGATAAGACGTATGAAATGTGTTTGAGGACAGGTAAGGATTTAAAGAGTTTAGGTTTTAATATTAATTTTGCTCCAGTAGGAGATGTAAATAATAATCCTTTTAACCCGGTTATAAATGCAAGAAGTTATTCTGATGATTTTGATGTAGTTAATAAATATTCAAAAGCAGCTTTTAAAGGATTCCAAGATGCGGGTTTGATTGCAACAATAAAACATTTTCCAGGACATGGGAATACTAATGTGGATTCACATTTGGGATTGCCTAGAGTTGGTTTATCAAAAGATGATGTTTTAAAGAACGAAATTATACCTTTTAAACAAGCAATTGATGCTAGTATTGATGGAGTAATGATGTCGCACATCATTTATTCGAGTTTTGATTCATATCCTGCTAGTTTATCTAAAAGAGTAGTTAGAGATTTGTTGATTGACAAATTAGGGTTTAAAGGTTTGGTAACAACCGACTCTTTAACTATGCAAGCAATCAGCAAGAATTATACAATTGAAGAGGTAGTATATAGTTCTGTAATGGCTGGATGTGATATGCTTGTTTTTTGTGGGCAGGCATTATTAGAAGACCAAATCAATATTTATAATGTTTTAGTTAGATTAGTAGAAGAAGGAAAAATTCCTTTTGAAAGAATTGAAGAGTCTTATCAAAAGATAATGATGTTAAAAGAGAAGTACTGTACAATTGTTAAAAATGAAATTGTTATAGAAGATGAGTTAGTAAAAGAGGTTTCAGCTAAGGCTGTGACACTAGCTTTGAATAAATTAATACCTTTAGATGAGAAGGAAAAATGTTTGATAATATCGCCTAAAATAAAAATGGCTAGTTTAGTAGATAATGACAATTTAGATAATTTTAGATTTAGTGATTATTTTCATGGTGAGGAAATATTTATTGATAAAGAATTAAATAATTTTGAATTAGTTAAACAAAAAATATTAGATTATGATAAAACTATTTTGATTACTTATAATGTAAGTGAAGCTGATTATCAAACAAAAGTATATAAAGAATTAAATAAAACAAAGACTATTGTCATTAGTATTAGATCTCCTTATGATTTTATTTATCTAGAAGGAGTTGAAAATTATCTTTGTTTATATGAAGTTTCTAATTATATGTTAGAAGCATGTAGTAATGTTTTATATGGAAAAAATATGGCAGAAGGAAAATTGCCAGTTAAAATTGGAGGAATAAATGAAAATAGTTGAAGTTAATGATTATCAAGAATTAAGTAAAGTAGCTGCAAAGGTTGTAATTGATCTAATAAAAGCAAAACCTAATTGTACATTAGGTTTAGCAACAGGGTCTTCCCCTATTGGGCTTTACCAAAATCTAATTGCGGCTTATAATAAAAAAGAAATTTCTTTTAAAGATATCAAAACATATAATTTAGATGAATATTGCAACCTAGATATTAACCATTCTCAAAGTTATTATACTTTTATGCATGAAAATTTATTTAATCATGTTGATATAAAAGAAGAAAATATTCATATACCAGTAGGTAATGGTAGTGATTTGAATAAATTATGTGATGAGTATAATGAATTGTTACATAAAGCTAGTATTGATTTACAAGTACTAGGAATTGGTGGAAATGGTCATATTGGTTTTAATGAACCAGGAACTTCGTTTGATCAAGAAACGTTTATTGTTAAGTTGACAGAAAAAACTCGTGAAGATAATAAAAGATTCTTTAACAGTATTGATGAAGTTCCAACTAGTGCTATTACAATGGGAATTAAAAATATTATGCAAGCAAAAACTATTTTGCTTGTTGCATCAGGCAAATCAAAGGCTGAGGCTGTTAAGGCTTTAATTAAAGGCGGAGTTACTGAGACTTTCCCTGCATCAGTATTGAAAAATCATAAAGATGTAATTGTTATAGTTGATAAAGAAGCAGCAAGCCTTTTATAATATGATTGAAGTAAAAAATTTAAATCTAACTAATTATAAAGAAGTATTAACTTTGTGGAACGATGAGGTTGGTTTTATCTATCCAATCTCTGAAGAGATTTTTCTAACTAGAGTTTTTAAATGTGATTTTATATTTTCTAGTTATATTGCATATGTTGATAAAAAAGCAGTTGGTTTTATTGTTAGTAAAATAAATGAAATTAACCAGATTGCTTGGATTAGTTTAATCTATGTTTCTAAGAAATATAGAAAACAAGGCATTGGTAGTAATTTGCTTGAAAAAATAGAAAAGGAATTTAGAGAAAAAGAGATTAAAAAGATAAAAGTAGGGGCTGATTTTGATAACTTTTTCCCAGGAATTCCATGTGATTTTGTGAATGCCAGTAATGCCTGGTTTGAAAAAAGAAACTATAAAATGATTAGATATACTATGATGTAGTTTCTAAAATTGATCAAATTAAAACTTATGAGATTATTGATAAGGGATTTTCTTTTAGATATGCAAAGTTATCTGAAAGCATTAAGGTTTTAGATTTGTTAAAAAGTTTTTCAC
>JAQUUM010000124.1 GCA_028693885.1 Bacilli bacterium | reverse complement strand
GCTATTGATAATAATGATTGTGTATATATAAAAAATTATTTTGATTTGGGGAATGATATTAATATAACAAATACTAGGGATGAAAATTTGTTACACAGGGCTGCTAGAAAAGGTTCTTTTGAAACTTTTTCTATGTTAATAAACTATGGTGTTAAAGTAAATGCTTTAAATAAATATAAAGAAACCCCATTACATGTTGCAGTTCAGTTTAATAAAATTGAATTTGTAGAATTATTACTTTTTAAAAATGCTAATATAGATGTTTTTGACATTAAAAAAAGAACCCCTTTGCATATTGCTTGCTTTAGAGGTTACTTTGATATAATAACTTTGTTATTGAAGAAAGGGTCGAAAATCCACACTCCAGATGAAATTGGTGCAAGACCTATTCACTATGCTGTTAGATCTGGGAAAATAAATATTATTAAATTAATAATTGAAGCAGGTGCTTCTTTAATAGATATAGATTATAGAAAAAATAACGTTTTACATTATGCTTGTATGGAGGGGCACGATTCTCTAATTCCATTTCTAATGGATAAATTTCCTTTTTCAGATACGAAAAATATTTATGAGGAAACTCCACTTCATTATGCTGCAAAGTTTTGTAAAAAGGAAACAGTTGAATTTCTATTAGAGAAAAATCATTATATTTATGCAAAAGATATTGATGGGCTTACACCAATGGATATAAAAGAATTAGATGTCGAAAATAAATATTTCTTAGAAGATTACATTGAGAATTTTAACTATAGGCTTAAAGAACAGGATAAGATTCATTTAGCAATAAGAAATAAAGATTTTGAGTTAGTTAAAAAAATTAGCAATTTTGATCCCAATAGTACTGATGCTTATGGAAATAAATGTTTATATTATGCCATACTTAATAATGATTATAAGATGGTAGATTTATTATTAACAAATAAAGCTAATCTCAAAAATCTTGATAAATATGGTCATTCAGCATTATTGATATCTTTTATTGCTGGAAACTCACGAATAATCCTTAAAATCCTAGAACATAAAGTTGATATAAATGAAGTTTATTATAATAGAAGTTTTTTATACACCGCAATTATTAGAAATGATTTTCTTGTAGTTAAGAGTTTGCTTGACAATAAAATATCTAAAGACTTTGTTGATGATAAAGGGCGAGATTTAAAGGAAATTGCTTTAGAATACGCTAATGATAAAATCTATAAGTTACTATAGTCAAATAATGAAAGTATCAGTATAGAAATTACGCTAAACAAATTATTTAAAAAATGTAATGAAATTGAGAACCATATGTTTTGGTTCTTTTTTATATAATAAAATGCGAGTACAATTCCTGGGAAGAAGTATGAAAAAAAATGGAAAAAATCTCCTGCAAATATTACATGTACTATTCCAAAAAAGAATCCTGAAATTAATATAATTGTATTATTATTAAAAAAATTAAAATTTTTTAAAAATGATATTAATGCTTTCCTATAGATTATTTCTTCTACTAAAATAACAAGAAAAAGTGTTGAAATTATAGAGTAAATAGAATATTTTGAAAGTATCATGTCAATTATAGAACTTTGATTAATAGATTCAGTATCAGTAAAAAAAGATGTTATAATATTCCCCAAAAAACTGAATATTAATAAATACAAAAATGCTGTAATTATTTCCTTAAAATTAAAACTTTTGTCATACCTAGATTTTTTAAAATCCGTTATTAATTCACTTTGAAAAAGAATAATTAAAATTATGAATAATAAAAAATATGTTATTAAGTTAGTTATGTTTTGCATAAATAGGTATCCAGTTTCAGAATAATTTCCAACTGTATCAAGTAAAGTTTCAGGTAAAAATGAGTTTAATAAATTAACTATTATAAATATCCCTACAGTTGATAAAAAAATATAAACAGAAAAAGCACTTATTAACTTAAAATTTATTTTTTCCATATTCCCTCACATAATAATCTAATTATACACAAAAACCTAAAATTATTCAAAAGTTTTTTAAGCAATTGACTTTATTAAAAAGTTAAATTATAATGATTAAGTATATTTTAAGGAGAGAATTAATGAAAATTTTAATAGCAACTCATAATAAATATAAACTAAAAGAAATTAAACAAAATGCTAATTCGAAAATTGACTTTATTTCATTAGATGATTTGGAAGATAACAATGTAGTAATTGAAGATGGTTATACTTTTAACCAAAATGCCTATAAAAAAGCTAAATACTATTTTGATTTATATGGATTGCCTACTTTAGCAGATGATTCTGGGTTAGTTGTTAAAGCTCTTAAAGGTGATCCAGGAATATATTCGTCTAGATATGGTGGAATAGAAGGAGATGATGCTAATAATAATAAAAAACTTTTAACTGAGATGAAAAATTCAAAAAATAGAAGCGCTTATTATTATTGTAGTTTTTGTTATATAGATGCCGTTGGAAAGGTTCATTATTTTTCAGGAAAGATAAACGGACAAATTGCGATAGAAGAAAAAGGTAAAAACGGGTTTGGATATGATAGTCTATTTATTCCTTATAAATACCAAAAAACCTTCGGTGAGTTAAATCCTGAAATTAAAAGTAAAATTAGCCATAGATCAAAAGCTTTAGTCAAATTCTTCAAGTATATTTCAAGGGTTAAAATTAGCAATACAAAAATAATTAAATATAATATTAAAAAAATATTTAAAACATCAAAAATTAAAGTTATAAAACGTCTTATTGGTGGTCTAAGTAACTATAATTATCTTGTAGATATAAATAATGAACTTTATGTATATAGAATTCCTGGATCATTTGGTGATTTTTTTGTCAATAGAAAGATTGAGATAGATAACTTGACTATTTTATCTAAACTGAAATTTTGCTTTTTACCTGAGTACTTTAATATTAATAATGGCCACAAAATTTCTAGATATATAGATGGATTTGATTTAGATGTTTTGGAGGAAAAAGACTATGAAGAATGTGCAACTATTTTAAGAAAACTTCATAGTTATGAGGATACATTTTCAAATAATTATGAGCCTTTTAAAAGACTTGAAAAATTTGAAAAAAATCTTAAAGATCTTAATTTTCAAATTGATCCTATGTATTATAGTATTAAAAAATTTTTATTTAAATATAAACTATATTTAGAAAGTCAAAAATTAAGAATGAGCCATGGAGATAGTCAAGTTAGAAATTTTATTAAAGGAGATAAAATTTATTTAATGGACTACGAATTCACGGGGAATAATGACCCGGTTTATGATATAGCCTGCTATGCAAATAGAAATCTTGATGAAGGGTATAAACTTTTACAGATATATTACAAAAAAGACATTGATAATGATAAAATATTACGGTTTTATTTGTGGAGGCTTTTTCAAAATTTACAATGGTATAATGTTGCTGTATTTAAGGAATTAAAAGGATTGAGTAAAGAATTAAAAATTGATTTTATGACTGTTTCTAAAAATTATTTAAAAAAAGCCGAAATTATTATTGCTAAAATTAAAGAGAAAAATTTATAAAGTACTTTACAAAAACATTTAATTAAGTTATAATATGTAATGTATTAAATCTTTTATGCGGAAGGGAGGTCCTGGAAAATGCCAAAAACTATAGTTCGTGAAAATGAAACGATTGAAGATGCTTTAAAACGTTTTAAGCGAGATGTTTCCCGTTCAGGTACCCTTGCAGAAATACGTAAAAGAGAACATTTTTTAAAGCCAAGTGACATTAGAAAAATGAAAAAAAGAGCTGCTAAAAAGAATAGCCATCGCTCAAATTAGTTATTAAAAGAGCCATATCACAATATGGCTTTTTATTTTGAATCTCGTTATTAACAAAAATGTTTTTTTATGGTATAATAGCCTATGAATAGGAGATATTATGGAACAATTTAAAAAAATTTATACTTTTAAAAATTGTAATAATGAACTTTTTGCTTTAGGACCAGAAAATAAAAATATAAATTTGCTTTCTACAATTATGGGTATTGATATTGTTGCTAGACATCAAGACATTCTAATACCTCAAAAAAATGATGAAACTATGTTAGTTCAAATATTAACTATCTTGGAAAATTTGTCTTGTAAACAAATATATTTAAGTAACAAAGATATAAAAACAATCGCTAATAGCATTTATGATGGTAGTAGAAATGAAATAATAGCATTTTTTGAAGAGAGAGAAGTGTTTATTAATACTAACACTGGTAAAAGCATTATTCCTAGGTCTTTAAATCAATACAAATATTAGAAGTCATTAGAAAAAAATGATATTGTTTTTGGAATCGGCA
>JAQUUM010000123.1 GCA_028693885.1 Bacilli bacterium | reverse complement strand
TGATTTTGTGAGTAATTTAAGTACTACTATTAAGACAACTAACTCTAATATTAAAATATCAGCTGCAGTAATGCCTAGTATTACTACTGCAAGAAGTGTATATAATCAAGATTGGAAAACATGGATTACTTTAGATTATGTTGATATTCTTGATCCAATGATTTACACAGGAAGTATTGATTATCTAATTAGTGCACTTAATGCTATGAAAATAGAAGTTGGTAGTGAGGCGAGTATTGTTGCAGGAATTTTCCCTGAAGGCAGTGGGCTAGATGTTAGTGAAAATGCTTATCAAATAAGTAAAATCATTGAAACTTATGTGTTAGGATTTTCAAAGTTTTCTAGCAGACAAATTTTTAGTAGTGAGAATGTTAAAAATAGTCTGAGTTTAATAAGTAAACATTACACTACCTCATCAAGTGAATCGCTTGATATTAGAAAAGCTTATGTATTTGACTTGTATGATAAAGTAAATAACTTTTATAAATATTATGATAGTCAGACGGATTATAGTTTATTCTTGAGTACTTTATTAAATGCTATTCAAATTGAAGAGTATCAAGGAATTAACCTATATATAACAACATTTCTAGATAGTATTTTAGATGTTGATGTTAAGAATAAACTTCAAGCATATGATGTATATATAAATGAACTTATCGGAGCAGAAAATGAGTAAGATTGGTTATGCATCGCTTACTGTTGGCGTAAAAGGTTTAGATTATAGATCTTGTACATTAAAAACATTAAACGAAAACAATATTAGAAGTATTATTAAACATAATTTGAATATCTTAAATCAAGTTATAGATTATAATATTGAAAATAATATTTTGATGTTTAGGATTAGTTCTGATTTGATTCCTTTTGCATCACATGAGGCTTTTCCGATAGATTATAAAGAAGAAGCAAGAACTTCCCTTGCTTTGATTGGTAAAAAAATTAAAGATAATAATATAAGGGTTTCAATGCATCCTGGGCAGTATACAGTTTTAAATTCTTATAGAGAAGAAGTAGTAAAAAGAGCTGTTTTGGATTTAGAATATCATTGTTCTATTTTAGATATGATGGAATTAAATTCAAGTCATAAAATTGTTCTTCATATTGGTGGAGTTTATGGTGATAAGAACGAGGCTATAAAGAAATTTTGTATAAATTATGGAAATTTATCCAATAATGTAAAAAAAAGAATAATAATTGAAAATGATGATAAATCATTTAATATTAAAGATGTTTTAGGAATTTCAAATATTTTAGAAATTCCTGTAGTATATGATAACTTGCATAATTCTATAAATTGTTTTGATGATACTAAAGATGATTTATATTGGATAAAACAAGTTCAGAAAACATGGAAAGATACTGATGGCGTACCTAAAGTGCATTATTCAATCCAAAATCCAAACAAACAAATAGGCTCTCATTCTGAAACAATTTATGTTAAGGAATTTTTAAAATACTATAACTTAATAAAAGAAACAAATGTAGATATAATGTTAGAGGTTAAAGACAAAAATATCTCGGCAATAAAGTGCATTAATTTAGTTTTTAATAATAAAATTGGAGTTCTTGAAAGAGAATGGGAAAAATATAAATATGCAGTTTTAGAATACAATCAAGTAACGTATCATAAAATTAGAGATTTGCTTAAAGACAAAAATAGTTATCCAAGTTTGGATTTTTATGAAAAAATTGAAAATGTTTTTAATGAAAAAATTGACATTGGGACTTCGGTTAATGCTATTTTACATGTTTTTGGTTATTTAAAAGACCAAGCAACTTTAAAAGAAAGAGAAGAAATTTTAAAATTAGTAGAGAAATATCAAACAAATTCAATTAAAGTTTCAAGAATAAAAAATAAAATTTTTGATTTAGTGTTTAAATATAATGTTGAATATTTAAAAAAATCTTATTTCTTTTATTATAATAATTAAACATATCTAATAAGATATGTTTTTCATTATAAAAAATACTAGTTTTAATTATTTTTTTTTGGTATAATTATAAAAGATTGTTTAAAAAAGGATAAATTATGTTTAAAAAAATTTTTCGCTTTTTGTTTATTTTAATAGTTAAGTTAGTTTTATATCCATATACTTTCTTTTTTCAAAATGTGAGATTTAAGTATAATAAAAATAAGTTACCCAAAGGTAATTTCGTTTTGATTGGTAATCATCAAAGTAATTGGGATGGAGTTTGGGCTAATTTAATGTTTCCTTTTAGATTCATTCATTTTATTGTTAATGATGAATTGTTTAGAAACAAGTTTGGAAGAGTCTTGCTTGGAAGTATTTTACAACAAATCAAACGAGGTGTTTCGATAAATGATATTTCTGGAGTTAGAAAACTTATCGAAGTTAAAAAAGAAGGAAAGAATATTGGAATATATCCAGAAGGAGATATTGCATATTGGAATACTAATCTTAGTATTACAACAGCAATCGCTAAATTATTAAAAGGTTTAAAATTACCTATTGTTTTTGTTAGAATAGAAGGAGCAAGAATTAGATCGCCAAGATGGGCTAATATGCCTTATAGAGCTAGACCTACTTATTCATTAAATAGAGTTATGGATATTGATGAGTTAGGACAACTTGATGTTGAATCTTTATATGAAATAATTAAAAAAGAAATTGCATATGATGATAACAAATGGCAGATAGAGAATAAGGTTAAGGTTATTGGTTTTAATAGAGCTGAGAATTTAGAAAGAGGTTTATATGTTTGTCCAAATTGTAAATCTTTTGAAACTTTGCATTCGAAAAAACATACACTAGGTTGTGAAAAATGTGGTTATACAGTTGAACATAATCGTCTGTTTCAGTTTGTTTCTAATAAAAATGATGTCATTTATGATAATGTTAATGATTGGGAAGTTTTTCAAACTCAAGAACTATATTCATCGATTGACTCAAATATAGAAAAAGTTATTTTAGAAGCCAAAAATATTTGGATGACGCACACTAGCGAAAGACTTCCTTTTTCGTATAAAAAGAAAGTAAAGGGAAATATATATTTATATAAAAATAGATTAATATTTGATGATTTAAACCAGAAGTTTGAGTTTAGGTTTAGCGAAACGTATCAAGAAGCACTTAATTTCAAACAAACTTTAGAAATGCGTTTAAAAGGTGAAGTCTATAGATTTGAGAAGAAGGTCCCATGGAGTGCGTATATGTGGGTGAGAGCGATTAGATATTTGAAAGAAAATGATGATATTTAAAAAAACGATTTGGTTATTCCAAATCGTCTTTTTTTATTTCTGTATTTATTAAGTTTGTTTTGGCATATGCATATGCTTCTTCAATAGTCTCGAAGATTTTATCTTCTCCAATTGAATCTATTAGCAAGGCATTAGTCAATGCTTTTCTAGGCTGATCTTTTAAGCCTGTAATTAAGACTGATATACCTTTAGATTTACATACTTTTAAGGAAGATTTAAAGGAGTGAATTGCAGTAGCATCCATCGCAGGTACATGCTTCATTCCAATGATTAAATATTTTATGCTTGTGTCTAATTTATTTATCGCTTCAACGAATTTGTGTGCAGCACCAAAAAAGAACGGTCCGTTTATTTGATACATCATTACACCTTTTAAAGCATTATGTTTTTTTGATTCTTCTTCAAAGTTAAAATCTTTATTATCTATATTTTCTGTAGAATCTAATGATTTTACACTAATTCCTGAAACTTCTGACATTCTTTTCATAAATAAGAACATTGATAAAACAAGACCTACTTCGATTGCTACAACTAAATCGATTGCTACAGTTAGTGTAAATGTTGTAAGCAAAACTAGAATATCACTTTTTGGAGATTTTAATAAACTTTTAAATTCTCTCCATTCACTCATGTTGTAAGCGACAATAAATAATACAGCTGCAAGTGCAGAAAGAGGGACAAGTTGAATCAAGGGCATTAAAGAAACTAAAAATATTAATAAGGTAATAGCATGAACCATTCCGGCAACTGGGGTTCTACCGCCATTTTTAATATTTGCTACAGTTCTTGCAAGGGCACCAGTTACAGGAATTCCGCCAAATATGGCTGAACCTATATTCGCAGTTCCCTGGGCAACTAGTTCCATATTAGAATTATGTTTGCTTCCGATCATACCATCAGATACGACTGCAGAAAGTAGTGATTCTACTGAACCTAAAAAAGCAATTACAAAAGCAGCCGGAATTAAAGATTTAATTCTCTCAAAAGTAACTGCTGGAAAACTAGGTAGAGGAATATTTGTAGATAGTTGGCCAAAAGTACTTCCAATTGTTGCAACATCTAGTTTAAATA
>JAQUUM010000122.1 GCA_028693885.1 Bacilli bacterium | reverse complement strand
GATTTATTATATCTAGATACTAATGCTACATCGATTAAGCCTAAGGCTGTATTAGATAAAATGAATGAATATTATACGAATTATGGAGTTAATATTCACAGAGGTGTTTATGAGGCTAGTTATAAAGCAACAAAAGAATATGATGAAGCAAGAGAAAAAATAGCTGAGTTTATTAATGCTTCAGTTAATGAAACCGTGTTTTTTAAAAACGTAACAAGTGCCCTAAATTTTGTAGCTTTATCATTAGAAAAAGAAATTAGTGAAGGTGATGAAATCATCACTTCTGAATTAGAACACCATTCAAGTTTTTTACCGTGGCAACAACTTGCAAAAAGAAAAGGTGCTAAAATTGTTTTTGTTCCTTTGACAGATGATGGGAAAATTACGCTTGACAACTTTAAAAAAGTTTTATCTAGTAAAACAAAAATAGTTGCTTTAACTTATGTTTCTAATGTTTTAGGTTATATTACTCCTATCGAAGAAATTATTAAAGAAATTAAAGGTAAGAATATTATTTCAATAATAGATGCAGCTCAAGCAATACCACATATTAAAATAGATGTTAAAAGATTGGGTTGTGATTTTTTAGGATTTTCAGGTCATAAGATGTTAGGACCAACTGGAGTTGGAGTCCTTTATGGTAGATTTGATATTTTAAAAAAGTTTTCTCCGCTTGAGTATGGTGGAGATATGAATGAGGCTGTAACAAAAGATACTTTAGAAATAAAAGAAGTACCATATTGCTTTGAAGCAGGTACTCCTATGATTGCTGAGGTTATTGGGTTAAAAGAAGCAGTTAGTTATTATGAAAAAATAGGTTTTTCTAAAATTGAAGAACATGAAAAAATATTAAAAGAATATTTGTTTGAAAATATAAAGTTAGTTGAAGGAATTACTATCTATAATAAGGCCAGCGATTTTGCTGTACTAGCATTTAATATTGATGGAGTTCATCCACATGATGCTGCGACTTTTTTTGATGAATATAAAATTGCTTTAAGAGCAGGTCATCATTGTGCACAATTAGTAAGTCAGTTTTTTAATGCAAATGGTGGGACTTTGAGAGCATCATTTTATATTTATAATTCAAAAGAAGATATTGATAGATTTATTATAGCTATTAAAGAGATTGTTAAATTCTTTAAGAGGTGGAATTAGTGAATAATTTAGAATCAATGTATAGATCCATGATTATGGATCATTCAAAGAATCCAAGAAATAAAGGATTAAAAGGTTTTAAAAGTTTCCATTTGAATAATCCTTCATGTGGGGACGATATTACGGTTGAGGCTAAAATTGTTGATGGTGTGATAGTAGAGATTCATCACGATGGAGTGGGTTGTTCTATTTGTTGCTCTTCAGCTTCTATAATGAGTGAAGTACTACAAGGAAAAACTGTATTAGAAGCTCAAGAATTAATTGATGAGTTTTCTAAGATGCTTATGGGAAAAGAATTTAGTGAAAAGTTAGAAGAAGCTAGTATTTATCAGGGTGTTTCTAAGTTTCCTGCTAGGATTAAATGTGCGACGCTACCTTGGAAAGCATTAGAAAAGGTGATTAAAGATGAGTGAAAAAATAAATGATGTTTCAAAAGTAATTAAAGATTATCAGTTTGGTTTTAAAACCGATGTAAAAAATGTAGTTGATACAGGCAAAGGTTTATCTAAGGAAGTTGTAGAAAAGATTTCTGAGATTAAAGGTGAACCGATTTGGATGAGAGAAATTAGATTAAAAGCTTATCAAGAGTTTGAAAAAATGCCTTTACCTAATTTTGGTCCAAAATTAGATTTTATTGATTTTAATGATTATATATATTATATTAAATCAAGTGATAAAGTTGAAAAGAAATGGGAAGATGTACCAGAAGAAATAAAAGATACTTTTGAAAAGTTAGGAATACCTGAGGCTGAAAAGAAATACTTAGCTGGAGTTTCAACTCAGTTTGAATCTGAGGTAGTATATCATCATAATTTAAGTGAACTTGAAACCCAAGGTGTAATATTTTGTGATACAGATACAGCTGTTAGATTATATCCTGAAATTGTTAAAGAGTATTTTGGTAAAGTAGTTCCTTATGCTGATAATAAATTTTCAGCGTTAAATACTGCTGTTTGGAGTGGAGGTTCTTTTATTTATATTCCAAAAGGAGTAAAAATTGATAAACCTCTTCAATCGTATTTTAGAATAAATTCAGCTAGAATGGGTCAGTTTGAAAGAACGCTGATTATTGTTGAAGAAGATGCTAGTCTAAATTATGTTGAGGGTTGTACAGCTCCAATTTATTCAGCTGATTCTTTGCATGCAGCTGTGGTTGAAATTTATATTAAAGATAGAGGATATTGTAGATACTCTACAATTCAAAATTGGTCAAATAATATTGTTAATTTAGTAACTAAAAGAGCTTTGTGTGAAGCTTATGCTCATATGGAGTGGATTGATGGGAATATCGGATCGCTTCTTAATATGAAATATCCTGCTTGTATTTTAAAAGGTGAATATTCAAAAGGTACTACAATTTCTATTGCTTTTGCTGGAGCTGGTCAAATTCAAGATACTGGTTCTAAAATGATTCATCTTGGACCACATACTAAATCTACGATTATTTCAAAAAGTATTTGTAGGGGTGGAGGTAAGGTCAATTACAGAGGAACTGTAAGACATTCTAAAAAAGCAACTGATGCAAGAAGCAGAGTTGAATGCGATACAATTATTTTAGATAATTTATCAAGTAGTGATACAATACCATTTAATCTTGTTCAAAATAAACAAGCAAGAATTGAACATGAAGCAACTGTATCTAAAGTAAGTGATGAACAATTGTTTTATTTGATGAGCAGAGGCTTAAGAGAAAAAGAAGCTTTGGAAATGATAGTTATGGGATTCATTGAACCTTTTGCAAAAGAATTACCAATGGAATATGCGGTTGAATTAAATCAACTTATTAAATTAGAAATGGATTCAATTGGATAAATAATTTTAAAAAAAGATGAAGATTACAGTGATTGTAATTTCTTCATCTTTTTTAAAAGAGTAGTTAATTAAAATTAAGAAATATATTATTATTAGTTAAATCTTTGTGTTATAATTGATGAGTATAAATAATATATTAATAAAGAAGGAAAGAAAATGAAAAAAATTATTTTATTGGCATTTGTATTATGTAGTTTATTTTTAGTAGGTTGTAAAAAAGATGAACTTAAGACTTATAATATTACTTATAAATTATTTAAAGGTGATTTTAGTGAAGTATCTAAAGATACTTTTTTAAAAACAGAACTTCCTTTTGAAATTCAAATACCAGTTAAGCCAGGTTATGAATTTGTTGGTTGGTATGATAATGAAAGTTATACAGGTGATGCTTTATTAAGCATAACGCTAGAACAAGATTATACTTTGTTTGCTAAATGGGAAATAAATACTTATATAGTTAGTTTTGAAACTAATGGAGGAGAAGTGCTTGATAGTATAACAGTTCCTTACAAAACCGAAATTGATGCACCTGTTGATCCTGTAAAAGAAGGTTATATCTTTATGGATTGGTATGTAGATGAGGTGTGTTTAGTTAAGTATAGTTTTTATGATGAAGTAATTAGTGATTTTACGCTTTATGCTAAGTGGACTCAAGTACCAACTGAAGGATTAGTATTTGAAGAATATTCATACGGAGAATATTATAAAGTAACAGATTATACAGGAAGTAGTACTGAGGTTATAATTCCTGATTATTATAATAAAAAGCCAGTTGCTTTAATTGATTATTCGGCGTTTTATCAAAATGAAGATATTACAAGTGTTAGGTTACCTGAAACCTTAAAAGAAATAAAACAATTGGCTTTTTCAGGTTGTGTTTCACTTGAGGCTGTTAGTTTTCCAACATCATTAGAAATAATAGAAAATATGGCTTATTATGGATGTGAAGCCTTAGTAGAAGTTGTAATTCCAGAAACCGTAAAGTCGGTTAGTACTTCTATTTTTTCACATTGTATTAATTTAGAATCAGCCACAATCTTAGCGCCTTTAACTACGATATCAAGTTATTTATTTTATTTTTGTAGTAGTTTAACTAGTGTCAGTTTACCAAGTACTGTAGAAGAGATTCATGTTGAAGCATTTGGACAATGTGCTTCACTTGAAACTATAGTCTTGCCTGAGGGAGTTACCAAATTATCATATGGAGTTTTTAATTCTTGTACTGGATTGAAAAATATTAATTTACCTAATTCAATTACTGAAATAGCAGGCCAAGCATTTGCGAATTGTTTTGTTTTGGAGAGTATTACACTTCCTAATAGTATTACTTCAATAGAAGCTACAACTTTTATGGCATGTTGGAG
>JAQUUM010000121.1 GCA_028693885.1 Bacilli bacterium | reverse complement strand
CTCACATTATAATAATTTTGATTATACATCAGCTGATTAATAATTTCATATGGATTACTCCAATTACCTTCGTTATTATAACGATAGATTGCTTGGCCAAGATAAAGTTTTATGTTAGTTTCAATACAAATATCACTCCACCATTTAACTAAATCAGCGTATTTAACAACAGTAATTTCTTCTAAAGATCCTTTTTCTTTTGGTCTAGAATAATCTAAATCAAAATATACTTGAGGTACAACATAGTCAATCCATTTTTCCTTCATCCATAAATATACATCAGCATAAAGTCTATCATAACATTGTAAACATGATGCATGGTTATTAGAACCTTTTTCCCAACCACCAATTCCATTTTCAAAATACTTAGAATTCGTTCTAAAAATTCCAAAAGGACTAATTCCAAACTCAACCTTTTTAGAAAGAGTAGCAAGTTTCTCATGAATAAGTTTAATCATGCGATTAACATTATCTCTTCTAAAATCACTTAGAGTTTCATCTTTCTTTTTCCAACTCAAATATTTTTCTTGTTCTTTATCATCTACTATTTCTTCATACGGATAAAAATAATCATCGATATGAACAGCTTTAATATCATAATTTTTAGCAATTTCTAAAACTGAATCAGAAACAAATTCCATAACTTCTTCACTTGATGGATCTAAAATAAGTTTACTTTCTACGGTTTCGATTACTAAATCAGGTCTTTTACGAGCAAAGTTTTTCTCACTTAAAGTTTTTAAGAAATCTTTTTTTCCCATATTAAGATCTTTTAATTTCTTTTGACTTACTCTATAAGGATTAATCCAAGCATGAACTTCAATGTTTTCTTTTTTAGCTTCTTCAACAAAAAAGCCAAAAACATCAAAGCCAGGGTATTTATCTTCAACTCCTGTAATAAACGCACTCCAAGGATTTAAATTAGATTTATAAAATGCATCATTAGTTGGTCTAACTTGAAAAACAACAGTATTCATTTTATATTCTTTAACCTTTTTTATAACGCTTAGCAAATATTCTTTATAACTTTCAACATCTTTCATTTTAGCAATATCAATATTAACTACAGTTGAAAACCAAACACCACGCAATTCTTCGCTTTTTTCTTTATATTCATCAGGAATCAAAATACACTCATCACTTTCATAATAAGTAACATATCCTTCTTTATTAAACTTAGCTAGTTTTTTCATTTTTTATAACTCCTTTATTCTTACAAATTTTTGATAATCTTCAACCGCAAAAGCTTCAGCGTTTGTAGTTCTATTTAATGCACCTCTTACAAAAGATAAATGTGTGTAATAATCATAATACTTAAATGAAGTACTATTCATAATAAACCATTGTTTTTGCATCGCTTTACACCAAAGTTCATATCCTGCTGTTCCATCAACATAAATATATGGTTCAAAGCCAACTCTATCTTCCCAATTCTCACAAAGATAAACCGGCGCATAATGTCTTTCACCCTCCACTTTATCACCCATATCAATACCTGCAAAGAAAGATGCATCAATAACATTTAAATATGTATTAGCATGATCTTTATGCATACTATTTTTCCAATGTGTAAAAATTACACTTGGTTTATATTTCCTAATCAAAGCAGCAATTCTAAACTTAACTTCATCATTAACTGGCAATTCACCATCAGCATATTCAAAAACAATCGCTTCACCATTTAACATTAAAGCAAATTCTTTCGCTTCTTTTTCCTTTTGTACTCTGTATTCACTAACACTCATACCTTTAGGATTACCACGCTCTCCACCAGTTAAAGCCACAGTTACAATTTTATTTCCTTTTAAACTCTCAGTTGCTAAAACCAATCCAGCAGTTAATTCCATATCTCCAACATGACCACCAATAGCCAAAAATGTTTTACTCATATTTTATAAATCCTTTCTAAGAATTGCAAAAGAATGTACTAATCTAAAACCTGCATAAAAATACAATTCTCTAGCAGGGTTATCACTACCTGTAAAAAGTGTCATAAACCTAGCACCATTTTGTTTTGATATATAACACAAGTAACAAAACAATGTCTTTCCAAGGCCTCTGCCTTGAACATCAGGGTGAACCCCTACACCATCAAAATGGCCTCTACCACCATCCTCAGTATAAACAGTCCCAGTCCAGCCTAATATTTTACCATCTTTTTCTACGATTAACATTGGTTTAGGATTAGCTTTTGCTAGATTATTATTTGTCACTTCTTTCCAACTAGGATTTTTTAAACTATCAAACAAATCATCAAACCCTGAGTGTTTTTTAGGATCATACATTGTTATATTATAACCATCACTTTTATTTTGTTCTATTTTATCAATTACTTTCTTAGGCATTTCATAATTTTTCAAATCTAAAAAATAACCATCTAATTGACCAGCATTTTTATATTGATTATTCATAAATAAATAATAATAACTAGAATTAAATGGAATCCCTGGTGCACCTCCATGATATGCTTCCTCACTCGGGATTAGCCATTTTAAATTAACTGGGTTAAAAAACATTAGTCTAACAAATTTCTTTCCTTGTCTTCTTAAAAAATCTTCAAGTGATCTTAGAAGAATTGAACCATAGCCTTTTTTCTGATGATTCATCTTTATAAAAAGACATGTAATATAACCCGGCGTTTCTTCTTTTTTCAAATCACGTTTGTTAATCATCGCATTTCCATATCCAATTATCTCACCAGCCAAAGTAATAGTAAGACTACCTTCAGCATCATAATTTGGATTCTTCATAAATGTTTGATTAAAACTTTCAGCTGTAAAAGGAGCATAAACAGAATTACCTACTACCTCAGTATTCCAAATCGAAACTAATTCTACTAAATCATTTTCTCTGAATTTTCTTATTTCCATAGATTTATCTCCTTATAATTTTACGCAAAATTAGCGATTATATAGTTACCGAGTTTACTTCTAAACGGAATTATTTTTAAATTCTCTCTAGTTGGATGCACTCTATTGCTTAACATACAAAAAGCAATTTTATTATCTCTATCAATAAATAAATTGGTTCCCGTAAAACCAGTATGTAGGATTGTATTATTACTAGCAAGATCTCCACAAGATGGATAATCACTTTTTAATATCCAACCCAAACCTCTTTTACTCCCACAAAGCATGATTCCAGTTTTCTCTTCTACTTGTGGCGTAAAAAGTAAATCAATACTAGCTTTTGATAAAACTCTTTTACCTTTATAAACGCCATCATTTAAAATCATTTCCATAAAATTTCCAATATCATCAGAAGTTGAAAACACACCAGCATGCCCTGCAACACCATTTAAGATATAAGCTTTTTCATCATGGACTTTTCCTCTTAAAAGTTCTTTTGAAATCGCATCATTTCTTTTTTCTGTTGGAGCACATCTATCAACATTTTTAGGATTATAGGTTGTATCTTTCATATCTAACTTAGAAAATATATACAGTTTGGCAGCTCTATCTAAACTCATTCCTAAAATCGCTTCGATCATTTTACCAAGTAAAATAAACCCAATATCAGAATAAATTATCTTTTCACCCTTAGCAGCTTTTAATGGAACCTTATAAGCAAAATCAAAAACTTCATCAGCTTTTGTTAAAGCATTAGCTTTTGGAATATCAGGTACTAAACCTGATGTATGAGTCATTAAATCAAAAATCGTAATATCTTCACTTTTAAAATCAGGTAAATAAGTACTAACCTTATCAAAAAGTCTAATTTTACCATTTTCTAATAATTGCATTAAAAGAGTAGTTGTAGCTACAACCTTAGAAACTGATGCCATATCATAAATTGTATCAGTATAGTTTTCTTCTTTTTTTGGTAATAATGCCTTATAACCTACTGCTCCTGTATATCTTTTTCTACCAGCAATAAGACAATAAGTTGCTCCAGGAAAAACCCCGTTATCCACTGCTTCTTGCATTAATTTATTTAATGTTTCAATTTTTGAATTCATAAACCTTCCCCTTATATCTATTATAAAAATTATCAAATGTTATTTTCTTAATATCAGTATCACTATAACCCCTTAATCTTAAACGTTCAATTAAAAGGTCTAATTCAGTAACTTTAGAAATCTCTTTAGTATTTGAACTTGGAAAATCATCTAAATAATCCATAAAATCTAAACCTAAACAAACATTATCAATTCCTAATACTTCAACAGCTTTATCAATATGTTTAATAAAATAATCCAGACTAGGAGATTCTTTTGAAATAAAATTACCAACTAAAGTAAGTCCTAATAATCCATTAGCTTTCTTTAAAGCTTTTAACTGAAGATCATCTAAGTTTCTCTTATGATCACATAAACTTCTAATATTTCCATGTGAATATATAATATTCTTATTAGTAACACTCAAGACTTCAAAAAAACTTTTATAGTTCAAATGAGCTAA
>JAQUUM010000004.1 GCA_028693885.1 Bacilli bacterium | reverse complement strand
GCTTACATTAGGACCAACACTTGAGTTTTTACCAATCACACTTTTACCTAATATTTCAACGTTTTCCATAATAGTAACATCTTTTTCGATTATGACATCCGCTCCTATTTTAACGCTATTTAAATCTATAATATCAACACCATTAACTAAATGCTTATCTAAAATTCTTTTTTGAAGCATCGTTTCTAAGTTAACCAATTGTTTTTGATCGTTAATTCCACTAATCTCATCATAGTCACTAACGATATAAGTCGAAACTTTTAAATTATCATTATAAAACAAACTTACTAAATCAGTTAAATAATATTCTTTTTGATTATTTGTATTTTGAATATTATTTAAATACACAAATAACTTTTGATTATCAACAGCATAAACTGATGCATTGATTTCTTTAATATTTTTTTGTTCTCCAACGCAATCTTTGTCTTCAACAATTGCCATTACTTGACCTTTACTATTTCTAACCATTCTACCATATCCACTAGGATCTTTATGAATAGTAGTTAAAACCGTCAAATCAGATTTACTCTTTACATGAAAATCTATTAGTTCTTTATAAGTTTCTTTTGTTATAAAAGGCATATCACCAATAGCAATTAAAGTTACACCCATTTTATCTTTTAAAAACTCTTCACAACTTTTTACAGCATTAGCTGTACCAAGTTGTTCTTTTTGAACAGCAAACTTAGATTTATCTTTTAATAATTCTTCAATAACTTCTTTTTGATAGCCAACAACTGTATAAATGTCTTCAACATTTTGGTATTTTATAGCATCTACTACATACTCTACCATTGGCTTACCTAATATTTTATGAGCGCATTTAGGCATTGTTGAATTCATTCTTTGGCCTTTACCTGCGGCTAATATAATTGCATATAAATTCATATATTCCCTCTCTTAAAAAAAATACCAAAGAATGGTATTTTTTATAAATCTTTTATTCTTCTGCTTCAACTTCATCAAGATCTCCAGAATTATACTTATCAAGTACAATCTGTTCAATTTCTTCACGCATTGATTTTTCGATTGGATGAGCTATGTCTTTGAATAAACCTTTATTGTTTTTTCTGTTAGGCATCGCTACAAACAAACCGTTAGTCCCCTCTATGACTCTCAATTCGTGAACAACAAAAACATTATCAAAAGTGATTGTAGCAACAGCTTTTAGCCTACTTCCATTGTCTACTTTTCTCATTCTAACATCTGTAATTTGCATACTTTCCTTTCCACCCTTTCCTCTACTGATACTTAAATTATATCACTAACTTAAAATAATTCAACACTTTTATTTAAAATCATTTTTAAATATTAGTTATTCCTTAATTTACAAAGATATAATTTATAGTTAATCATCTCTTTTTTTAATTTCAAATAAGCTTTTTTCGCAGTTTTTTTATCTTCAAATATCCCAAAAACAACCGACCCACTACCTGTCATTGAAGCATTAAGTGCCTTATTTTTAATGAGTAATTCTTTAATTTCTGTAATTTTATTATCATATAATCTATTAACCGTTGTTTCTAAATCATTACTAATATTACTAGCTATTTCTTTCAAATCATTTTTTTTAATCGCTTCGACTAAATTAGTTAAATCATCACTTTTTTCAATTATATGATTTTCAAATATCGTTTTAGTACTACATTTAAAGTCTGGTTCTACTAGAACTAAATAAACTTTTAATTTTTTATCAATCAAATCAATCTTTTCGCCCTTCCCACTAACAAAAGACATTTGGTTAGTTAAACAAAAAGACACATCACTTCCTAAAGTATTACCTAAAGCAAGCAGTTCATAAATACTCCGATTTTGTTTATAAAGTTTGTTCAAAGCAATTAAGGTACAAGCAGCATCGCTGCTTCCACCACCAAGCCCTGCTTGTGAAGGAATTCTTTTCTTTATGTTGATATCAACACCTTGCTTAATACTATATTTTTCTTTAAATGCATTAGCCGCTTTTAACACTATATTATCAGGATATATATCATTAATTATTCTAACAATATTCAACTTATTCTTTTTAAAAGTTAATTCATCATATAAAGAAATACTACTCATCACCATTTCTAAATCATGATAATTATCTTTTCTTTTTCTTAAAACTCTAAGCCCTAAATTAACTTTAGCATAAGCTTTTCTTTTCATGTTTTATTCTCTTAAATTATCAACTTCATTAATCAATTTCAAATATATTTTAACGATTTCTTCTAATTCCAAATTCTCAGCTCTTACTCTAAAATCATACCCAAAATCAGTAATAAGTGTATTTAACTTTTCTTTATTAAAGCCGTAGGATGAGTTTAAATTGTTGACTAAGGTTTTTCTCCTACTAGCGAATATATTTTGAATGTAGGCCCCAAAATGGGCCTCATTTTCGATTCCTAGGTCCCTTTTAACAAGTGACATCTTAATAAAGCAACTATCCACATTAGGCATTGGTAAAAACGCATTTCTTGAAACATCAAATAAAATTGATGTATCAGTTTTATATCTCATTAATACGCTTAGTGCATTATAATCTTTTGTATTAGTTTTAGCAGTAAGACGAAGCGCTAATTCTTTTTGAACCATAAAATAATACTCACAAATTGGCAACTGATCAGATAATAATTTAAAAATTATCGGAGTTGTAATATAGTATGGTAAATTAGAAACAATCTTAATGTTTTTACAATCTCTAAAGATTTTTAAATCTTCACATAAACAAACCTTTAAAAAATCTTTATGTCTTACTTCAACATTATCATAGTCTTTTAAAACATCTTTTAAAACTGTAATCATATCTTCATCAATATCATAACTTAATACTTTTTTAGCATTAATCGCTAAAACTTCAGTTAAACTACCAAGCCCTGGCCCTATTTCAATAACACCAGTTTCTTTATCTAAGCCACTAACTTCGCCAATCTTTTTTAAGATGTTTTCATCTATCAAAAAATTCTGGCCAACTTTTTTCTTAGTATATAAATTATATTTCTTTAGAATTTCTATTGTGTTTTTTAAATTTCCAATCATTTTAAAAACCTCAATTCTTCAAGCATTCTAGCTAGTTGTGTTGGAATTTGAATACTCTGAGGACACTTACTTAAACATTCTCCACAACTAACACAAATACTAGCATCAGCTTTATTATCTTTTAATTCTTTAAATTGAAATTTAGCCGATCCTTCGTTTTTATACATTGCATAACTATTAAATATTTTAAAGTTACCAGGAATATTAACTCCATAAGGACATGGTAAACAATATTCACATCTTGTACATCCAACTTCTACAATATTTTTTAATTCTGCACGAACTTTAGAAATTAAATCATGTTCTTTATTATTTAAAGATTTAAAATTATTAAATGTATTAAGATTATCTTTTAATTGTTCGATTGTATTCATTCCGCTTAAAATTAATTTCACACCCTCTAGACTTCCTACCCATCTAAAAGCCCAACTAGAAAGCGATGCATGTTTATTATAATCATAAAATATAGAAGATACTTTATCATTAAAATTAGCTAAGTCTCCACCTTTAACTGGTTCCATAACTATAACAGGAATGCCTTTATTAAAGGCATCGTGATATCCTTTAATTCCTTGTTGGGAATCTTGATCCATATAGTTTAGTTGTAACTGACAAAAATCCCAATCATAAAAATCTAATATTTCTTTATAAACATCATATTCATCATGAAAAGAAAAACCAATATATTTAATCTTACCTTGTTTTCTCCAAGATTCAACTATATCCATAACACCTAATCTTTTAATCTTTTCAAATTTTTCTTTGTTTAGTGCATGCATAATATAACAATCAATATAATCAGTTTGAAGGTTCTTTAATTGTTTATCAATTACTTGTTCTATCTCTTCTTTAGTATTAAACATCCAAAGAGAAAGTTTTGTAGCGATATAAAAAGTATCTCTTTTATATCTTTTTAAAGCACGTCCCATAAAGCTTTCATTTTGGCCATCAATATAAGGCATAGCCATATCAAAATAATTGATCCCGTTATTATAAGCTTGATCAACTAATTTAAATCCTAATTCTTCATCTATTTTACCATTAACAGTTTTTAATCTCATTGAACCAAATCCCAAAAGAGATGTTTCAATCGGTATTTTTTTCCACTTGCGGTATTCCATATTAGCCTCCAAAATAAAAAGATTAACCTTATTATAACATTTTTTCCCGAATAATGAAATATTTTCTTTTCCAACAAATTCATTTTTTAATCAAATAAAAACACTTCTTTTAAATTTCTTTAAAAGAAGTGTTAAATATTAAGTATTTTTTAGGCAGCCGGAATTCCTAAAACTACTACATCATCAATAGTCAACCTTGTACCATCTACGCCCTGTGTTGGATGTTCAAATTTAAATCTAACATTATTAACTCCGCCTTCAGGTAAGTTATATGTATAAGTTGTTGCTGTCTTAGTAGGAGTAAATGTTTCCTCACCAATCCAAGTTACACCATTATCAGTTGAATAATATACCTTCATTATATCATCATCTGTATAAACCTTAGCACTGAATGTTATTTTATGTGCATTATCTACGTTAAAGTTCATGGCAGCGTATCCAAGAACACCAGGCTTACTTAGATAAGATCTCATTTGCATACTTTGAGCACCTGTAATAAAAGCCGTTGTTGATGCTGTGCCCATAACAACTTCCCATTCATATCCAGTTGGTCCTTGAAGTTTAGGAACACTATTATTATATGTTGTTGATGCTGTAAAACCAGGAGTTTCAAATCCAGTTGAATACATAGTCTCTAGAGGAACAGCACCCACTGCTAATACTGTAACAACAACTTCGATTGTTCCACTAGCAGTACCTGATGTATTTCCATCTAAATAAACTGTAATTGTTATAGTAACATTTTCATTACTTGCACCTCTAGTAACAACGCCTGCATCACTTAATACGGCTGCATTACTTGATGAATAAGTAAAAGCTGTAGTAGGGTATAAAGTTGATGCAAAATCAAAAGTCATATCTTCTTCAACTTCAACTGGATAATATCCAGCCATTTCATCTTCAATTTCATCAACATACATAATAGCAGGTTTAACTTCTAAAACAGTTTCACCTTGTTTTAAATCACCTTCTCTATTAAAGAAAGTAATACTCCAACCATTTGATTTATTATAACCATAAATCAAACCTTTTAAAGTTATTTCATCGCCTACTAAATAATCAAGTCTTGCTAAAGCATCAGATGTTGAGTTATAGTCAATCATAACTTTATCAGTACCAACTTCTAAATATGTATTATTATTACTACCAAATTTAATTACAGTACCAGTAACTTCAACCCATTTAAAGCCATATGTAGTCATAGTTGTCATAGCATTCATAACATCTACAGTTACAGTTGTTTCAGGCAAATACTCAAAACTTGCTACTGTCTTTGCTTCTGTTGCAAGCGGAGTAAATGTTTCTGTTATTTCATAGATATTCATATCAGTTGCAGTTCTTGCATCCATTTGATAAACATAGTTAGTAGTATTGAAATAAACTTGTGCTTTCTTAACTGCAAGTCTTACAGTGTCACCTAATTCTACATTAGTAGGTGCTTTATTTAAATGAACATAAACATAACCAGTATTATCTGCTAGATACCAACCCTTAGCAGCAATACCCACCACTTCACCTTTAATAGATGTAGTTTGTGGTGTTGCAGTTAAAGTAGGAAGTAAAGTAGCAATATCAACTGTTGCCATTGCAACTACATCAACATCTTTAGTACCAACAACTGTTGTACCAGTTGCAGTAGCACTAATTGTTACAGTACCAACTTTAATAGCAGTAAGCTTACCAGTTTGATCAATTGTTGCTATTGTTTCATCACTTACACTCCATGTAACTGCAGGATCTGCATTAACTGGTTCTACAGCTGAAGTATAGTCTGCTGTTGTAAACTCAGTAACTTCAGCATCGCCTGTAATACTAACTGCTGTTGGATCAGCTAATTCTGTTACAACCGTAATAGTTTTACTATTAGTAATTGTTCCAATTGTAGCAATGATATCAACATCGCCTTCTGAAACACCAGTTACAAGTCCTGTTTGATCAACTGTAGCAATTGCTTCATTACTTGTTGACCAAACAACTGTAGCTGTTGCAGTTGAAGGGAAAAGATTTGCTGTATATTGACGAGGATTAACAATGTCAATCATGTTTCTTCCAGTAACCGTAACATAAGCTGCTGTATCAGTATATTCAACGAAAGTTTGATCTAAATACATAACTGCTACAGTATCATCATAGTAATCATTATCAAGTGCTACTGAATAAGCTTTGAAGCTTACTGTAGCTCCTTCTTTAGCTTTAAACATTGCAGTATTAGTTGTATTAATATAACTATATTGAACATAAATTGCAATATCAGGATTTTCAAAATCTCTAATGTAGACATCATCATAATCGCCCATCAAATCAATAATTCCAGTTATTTCATAATAATTATTAAAATCATTACTATCACCGTTATAAAGACTAGCAAGTGAATCAGCTGTAACTTTTACAGGAGTAGGATAAGTATAAGTACCTGCTTCTGTATTAATCTTAGTCACTGTTGGATAAGATATTTGTTTTGCACTGTGATATATAGATAATGTACCACTAACCTCAGCTGTATCACCAACTACAACAACTGGAGCTGATCCTTGATAAACATAGATGATTTCAGTTGTATCATCTAACATAAATCCACTAGGTCCAACCGCAGCAACAACACCTTCTACTAAAACTTCAGCCCCTGAACTCATTTCTAAGATATCAGCGATTGTAGTTGCTGCTGGCATTGCTAATACTTTAATGTTAATATCCCTAGTTGCAGATTTTCCATCTAATGAAAAAGTAGCTGTTAATGTTAAAATAACATCTTCTTCACCAACCGCAGGACGAGTAACTTTACCCTTGAAGAAACTTGCAGCTAAAGTTGTATCCTCATACTCTTCAATAGTAACTACTGCTTCATTACTTGATACCCAAGTAACGCTTCCTTGACCACTAATTTTCTTTTGCAATTGTATATCCTCAACAATTGCTGCAGGATTTAGAAGACTTATGTTTTGAATATAAGTTTCAGCAAGATTTTCTTCCTTGCCGCAACCTACCAAAACAACTCCTAAAAACAATACTACAAAACTAATTAAAACTTTTTTAAGACTCATTTTTTTCTTTCCTCCTTTTATTATTTTAAAACAATATCATTTGATTTGTTTTTATCACCAAGCATTAATTGATACGAATCACTAGCGAATTCATAATAGCTAACTCCACCAGTTACCATATATACTTCATCTACTACTAAATCATTGACATTATATCTAGAAATAAGTCTATTCCCAATTCTAACATCAAATTCTTTACCAGTACTTGATTCAAAATTTAAAGTGTATTGTTCAGGATTTGATTCTTGATCATTTTGAGATTGATAAAATCCTTTATAAATCAAATTATCAATAGTAATAACTTCACCTTTATAAACACTTAAATCTGTAATTTCACTTGAATCAATTACATCAAGTACAACTTCTTCACTACCAGTAATTCTTAATTCTTGAATATCAGTAATTTGATCTCCATAATTACCGTTGATATCAAACTTACATTTAAAAGTAACAATATCTCCAATATTTAAATAAGTATAATAACTAACTCCATAAAATCCAAAAACGAAAATATCACCATAAACTACTTCACCATCAATATCAGTCGGTAAGACATCTCTTACAAAGAAATCATCACCAACAGTTCTAATAACTTGAACAGTTAAATCAAAAACTGTTCCAGTTAAATATTCTTCTTGTCCTGATAATACATAAGCGATTGTTGAATCAAGTGCTACTTTTGAAGTAGAAAAACTTGGATCAGTCTCACCATATAATCTTTTCTTAATACTTGTATTTTTATAATGGGCTGAAATAAAAGTTTCATGGTATTTTGTTGAGCCCATTGTAAAAAACGAATAAGCTTCTTCAATAATTTCTAGATTAAGCAATCTATATTGATCTCCTGCTTCAGCTTGATACCAAACCCAAGCTAAATACCTTCCGTTATTATCAGTTCTTTCACCTTCTGCTTCTAAAACAATCGAATTAGCATTAGTTAGTTTTTCTTTTGTGAAAGTACTAGCAGGTTTTCCCCAAGGTTCAACTTTACCAGTTGATTCAGGAGTATTAATTCCTAAAAATCTAATAGTTATATTAGTAGATCCACTTCTTACAGTTACAGTATCACCATCAACACAAAGACCTAAAGTAACCTCACCAATTCCGTTAGCAATAAACTCTTTACCTTCAAAACTAGTTTCTAATACCAAAGCATCTGTATATCTAGTATCTAATTCTAATGGAGTATCTTCTGGATCATCAGTTTTATTACAAGCGCTCAGTACTAACACTAGCGCTAGTAATAAAACAATTAAATACTTCTTTATTTTTCTCATCTTTAATACCTAAAAATCAAGTGTAGGCACTCTGTTTTTAGCATCTGTTAGAGCTGTTTCTATCGCAATTTTATCAATCAAAATTTGAACCATTGCAATACCTACCTCAAGCCTAACATCCGCAGACCCACTCCATGCAGGATCTACATAATATGTATAACCTAAATCTTTATATGTTTTAATTACTTGAGCCACTTTTGATTTAGCAATTTGTTCAATAGTCGGAGTATTTAAGAAATCATAATACACTTTAGCTTGATCGTTAATTTCACTAACACCTTCAGCAATTTCAGCATCATAACTATAAGCAGAATTTCTTACAGGAAAATATCCAGTACCAACAGCAAAACTAATAGTTCCTTCTAAACTTAAACAATGTTTAATAAATAACCAAGCAGCCATTCTTTGGTAATCATCTGCTTGCGATAAAATCGCAACATTAGTACCTTGTTGTATAACTGTTTTAATTGCATTTACTTCATCATAAGGAATTGGTGCATAACCTAAATTAGTAGCCACTCCACCTTGATTATTTGAAACTCCCGCAGTAGAACCAATCGTCATTACACATTTACCTTGTTTAAACGGATTACTTCCATATAACTCTTCCCAATACTCAGGAGTAGTTACCAAAGGTGCAGGATTCCCACCATAAGTATAATCAGCCATAGTCTTCATAAATGTTAAACCAGCAACGGTATTCGCATTAAGTGTGCTATCAGCAAAATCCATTTTACCTTTTTCAAGATCAACTGAATCATCAGCTTTTAAAGCACTAGATGTATAAGGGCCATTCCATTGATGAGCTGTTGTAATGAAATAGTTAGAATTTGAATCATAATTTATAGGAATAAAATCATTCATTGTAGACATTGTAAGACCAGGTGACCAAGTATTATCAGCATCTCCTGACTTTACAATTCCAACGATTTCTTTAGCTACTGTATCTACTTCTTGCCAAGTAGTAGGTACATCTAAATCAAAATAATCAAAGAAAGCTTTATTATAAACTAATACTTCAGTTGATTTATTAAAAGGTAAACTAAAGTAAGTTCCTCTAGCATCATATTTATTATTTTCTTCTAAATATGAAGGAATAAAGTCGTTCATATCATCTTCTGTAAAACCTACTTCTTCACTAGCCATAAAATCATCTAAAGGTACAACACCATCAGATAATAAATAAGCTGCTATATGATCAGGATACCCAATTACCATTGTTGGAGCAGTGTTTCCTTGAACATCTAATTTTGTTTGTTTAAGCAAATTATCATATCCACCAACTACTTCCATTGTACAAGTAACATTATCATATTTTTCATTAAAATCATCAATCAAATTTTGTACATGTGGCGTTATAGTTTGACCAAACGAAACTCTAAAAGTAATTTGAATATCTGTCTGAGCTTCAAAATCTTCCATACTTACTAAATTAACTAAACTGCTTCTTCTTGTCCCACACGCAGACAAAACTAAAGCAAGTCCTAAAATAAATACTAAACTAAATAATTTTCTCATATCAGGCTCCTTTCATTAACCCTTTATACCACTACGAGATACTCCTCGCATAATATACTTTCTTAAGAATATAAATACAATTAGTAATGGCACAGTTACCAAAGCAGTTGCTGCCATTCTTAAGTTGTCTGGTGTTTGACCACCTTCATCAGTAAATGATTGCATTAAACCGTTTGTTACTAAACGCATTTCTTCACTATTAGCAACTAGTGTAGGCCAAATATAAGCATTCCATGCTCCCATCATACTTAAGATAAAAATCGTTGTAATAGTAGCCTTAGCTATTGGAATCATTATTTTCCATAAATACTTAAAATCACTAGTTCCATCAACCTTAGCTGCCAAATATAATTCATTTGGAATTTGTTTAAATGTTTGTCTTAAAAAGAAGATGTAAAACACACTTGTAATAAACGGTAGTACAAGTGCTCCAAACGTTTCTTTTCCCGCCCAAGAAAGTAATGGAATTCTTCCAAAACTTCCAATAGTAACAAAGTTAGAAATTACAAACACTTCACCTGGTATCATCATAGTTGCAAGCAACACTGTAAATAAAATATTTTTACCCTTAAAATTAAGTCTTGCAAAAGCAAAAGCAGCGAGAATAGTAGTTACTAAAGTTCCTATTGTAGTTAAAGTACCTACTATAATTGTATTTAAGAAATACCTTGCAAAAAACGGTGCTCTAACAAAAACTCTACCAAAGTTTTCAAAAGCCCAATCTTGAGGAAAAAACGTTAATCCAAGAGCTAACTCTGCATCACTTTTAACCGAAGTTGCTAACATCCAATAAAAAGGAACCAAAACAAATAAAGCAATCAATGCTAAGAAAAAATAAATAATTATTTGATTAATAATTTTCTTAGTCTTAAATTTTTTTAATTCTTTACCTTCTAAATATAAATTATCATACATTATGCTTCACCCCCCTAATAATGAACTCGTTTTTTGCCGATATAAAACTGCAGCAAAGTAACGAGCATTATGATTGCAAAAAGAATTAGGGATCCAGCCGAAACTAAACTTAAATAATTCGTATTATTATGCAAAGGTAAATATTTATAAATAAATCCAACTACTGTAATAAATTCATCAGGACTTGATGTAGGTCCAAATTTATTATGACCGAAAATAGCAATTATATTATTATAAGCTTTAAAAGCACCAATCATTGAAGTGATTGTAATATATAGTATCATTGGTGATAATAAAGGCACTGTAATTCTTTTAAAAACAGTCCAGCGAGATGCCCCATCAATTTGAGCTGCTTGATAGTATTGTTTATCAATACTTTGAAGTCCTGATAAAAATACAATAATTTTAAAAGCTAAACTTTCCCAAACTGTATATACCATTAATACGAATAATATTGAAGCTCTAGTAGGTTGTGCTCCGGTTGATGTTATTCTAAATATCCACGCTTGAGAATCTCCACCAAAAGTTTCAATTATCGCATTAATAAGACCATAGTTACTACTAAATATAAAAGAAAAAACCATTCCTAATGCAATTGAGTTTGTAACATAAGGTAAAAAGAATATAGTTTGAAGTACACCTTGTCCTCTTTTAATTCCATTTAATGCCACAGCAATAAACAAAGAAACTATAATTGAAATCGGAACTGATATAAGTGCCATTTCAAAAGTATTTCTTAAAGATTTTAAAAACAATCCATCTTGTACTACAAAAATATCACTAAACCATCTTAGGCTTAAATTAGTTGTTGAACCTAATCTTTGAAAGAATTCTATGAAAGTCATATTAGTATTATAACCTTCCATAAAAGCCGAAATCAAAGTTCTAAAAATAGGCCAAAAAGTAAATACTGCCATTAGTAGTAAAGTAGGCATTAAGGCAGCGGTTGCTTTTAATCCATCCTTTTTGTACTCTAACATTATTTAATCCTTTCTCCTGTACTTGCATTAAATACAAAGTACTTAGAATAACTAAATTTTATTGTTTCGTTAGCTTTGATTTTTGTATCACTTGGAACAAGTGCTCTAATTTCTACATCAGTATCTTGTATTTTAGCAATTGCCATCACATCACGCCCGATGTGTTCAACAATTTCAACAAAAGCTTTTATTTTACCATCTTTGGTTACTTTAAAAAACTCTGGTCTAATACCAATATATACTTCTTGATCACTTTCTTTAATTTCTTCAATTAAAATACCAGTTTTATCTTTTAATTCCAAACTAGCACTATTAACATCTTCAATGTATAAACTATTGTTTTTAATAAAACCCTTAATTGTATTAATTGGAGGATTACCTAAAAACTTAGCAACAAACATATTAACAGGATTATCATATACTTCTTGAGGATGATCTTTTTGTTGCAAAAGACCATAATTCATTACAACTATTTCATCTGAAATACTCATAGCTTCTTCTTGATCATGTGTAACAAATATAGTAGTAATTCCTGTTTCTCTTTGAATTCTTTTTATTTCTTCTCTAGTTTGAAGACGAAGTCTTGCATCTAGATTAGAAAGAGGTTCATCTAATAATAATACTTTAGGCTTTTTAACCAAAGCACGAGCAATAGCCACACGCTGTTGTTGCCCACCACTTAACTGATTTGGTTTTCTTTCCATCAAATCGCCTATGTGAACAAGTTCTGCCATTTCTTGAGCTAAAGCATTTCTTTCATCTTTTGCAACTCCCATGTTTTCCAAAGGGAAAACAATATTTTGCCTAACAGTCATATGAGGATATAAAGCATAATTTTGAAAAACTAAACCAATTCCTCTTTTTTCAGGAGGTCTTGAAGTAATATCATCTTCTCCAAAATAAATTCTACCTGCAGTTGGTTTTAAAAGGCCTGCAACTAAATAAAGAGTAGTTGACTTCCCACAACCTGATGGTCCTAATAAACCAATCAATTTACCTGCTTCAATTGATACTGTAAAATCATTAACAGCAACAGTAATTTTACCAGTTTTATCAGAGAATTCTTTTGTAAGGTTTTCCATTCTCACTTCAATACTTTCATGAATTGTTTTTTCACGAACCTCAGCTGTTGTTTCTAAAGTTTTGTTTTCTTCCATCATTTTCTCCTTGAATTTAAACCATATATATTATACAACAAAGCACTATAAAGTATTTTGTTTACACACCATTTTTATAAAAAATAGTTATTTCTTTTTATTAATTTAATTGTTTTATAAAAATTTTATAAAATGATTAAGCATTAAAAAAAGATTAATACAAAAAATGTATTAATCTCTTATTCTATTTATCTAACAAAAAACCAAGCACCAAATACAATGGCAGTTAGAATAGCAAGTAAAACAAAAAACTTAGTCCCCTTCATAACGAATGAGATTAACCCTATTACTCCTAATACTAAACCCCAAATAGCTAATAACGTATAAAGTACATAATCTCCACCATCAAAGAAATTGATGATTGGATCTAAGAACTTAGATAAGATACCATTAGCTTTTGTAAACAAATCCACAATAAAAGTTTTAACTTGTTCCATATAGGTCTCCTTTCAAAATAGCACACTATCTATTATACTATATTTCTTTCTTTCCTTCAAGTGCTTTTATTAATGTTATTTCATCTGTATATTCAATATCGGCCCCAACTGGTAGTCCATAACCAATTCTATAAACTTTTGCTTTGGTTCCTTTTAATTTATTATTTATATACATTGCAGTAATTTCGCCATTAATACTTGAACTAGTAGCAATAATTACTTCCGTAATCGCTTCTTGTTCAACTCGTTCTAACAATTTATCAAAATTTATTTGATTAGGTCCAATTCCAGAAGATGGTGAAATAACTCCATTTAATACATGATATCTTCCTTTGTATTGATTAGTCTTTTCAAAGGTAATCACATCTTTTGTATTCTCTACAACGATTAGTTTTTTTTCTCTTTCTTGATCACTACAAATATCACAAATATCAACATCTGTAATACTTCCACAAGTACTACAATATTTTAATTCATTTTTTGCATTTAAAAGAGATTTACTAAATCTTTCCACATCTTCTTTTTCAAGATTTAGAATTGTAAAAAAAGCAAGTCTTTCGGCTGTCTTTGGACCAACGCCTGGAAACATCTCAAAATCTTCAATTAGTTTTTCTAAAGAAAACGGGTACTTCATTTAAAAAAGTCCAGGGATTCCATTTAGTAACATTTGGAATTTTGCCATTCTTTCTTCTGTTACTTCTTCAATATCTTTATATGCTTTTGCACATGCAGCAACAATTGAATCAGAAAGCATTTCATAGTCCTCAGGTGATTCTAATTCAAACCCTTCTTCTACTATTACTTTTTTTAAATATTTGTTTCCCATAACCTCAACTGTAACAATACCTGTAACACTAGCTTCAAAAACAGTGTTTTCGATTTCTTGTTGCGTATCCATCATTTCTTTTTGCATTTGTTTTATCTTTTTTAACATTGCTTGTTGGTTCATAATCTATTCTCCTTTTTACTTAAAAATATCCTCGTAAAGTTGTTCTATAACATCACTTTCTTCTTCTTTTTCTTTTTCAAAATTATTTTGAATAACTAGTCTTTCATTATCAAACTCATTTAATTTAGGTTCTTTTATTTTGTTTTTGTATTGAGTAGAATATTCATTTCTTTTTTCTTCCCAAACTTCTTTTGGTAAAGCTAGATACTCATATTTTCCTAATAGAGTTTTACAAATAATTGTTGTAGCTCTTTTTTTAAATTTAGAACCCATAACACTATTACTAGTTCCATACGTTGGATAAACTAATAAAATAGCTTTTTCACCAACTGCAGTAATCGTTGCTTCTTTTAAAAGATCAACTAATCCATAATCATCTGAATCTACATTTTTAGATAAATCTTTCCATAATTCTTTAACTCTAATAGAATCTTGTTTGGCTTTTTCACTTAAAGCAGTATTTAAAATAAATTCTAAAGCTTTAACATTATAAGTATCAAAGTCTACTTCTTTATGTTCAGTATTATCTTCTACATCAACTGATTTCCAAACTACTTCATTTGAATCATCTTTTTTTCTATTAGAATGTTCTATATTAGTAGAATAAGTTTCTTCTGGTAAATCATCTAATATTTCAAGAGGAGTTTTAAACTCTTCTTTTATTTCATTTTTAACTTCTACTTTTATTTCTTTTTTAGGTTCTATAACATTGCTTGAATAAGTTTCTTTAACAATTGGCTTTTCTGTTTTTATATTTTTTTCTTCTAAAGCTTTTTGTTGCTTTCTTTCAAGTCTTAATATCTCTAAAGTTGAATTAAAAGATTCTTGGCGCGGAGGATTCACTACTACTTGGCTAGTTTGAATCGCTTCTTCTTTTTCTACTACTATTGTATTAGTTTCGTCTTTTTTTATTTCTTTCTTAGGAGATTCTTCTTTAGTTTCATCGCTAGATTCTACTTCAACTTCTTCTTGATTATCAGCTTCTTCTGTATAAGTTTCGTCTGACTCTTCTTCTAACTCTTCTTCTTTTTCTACAGATTTTCTGCCTTTGTTTATATCTTTAACATCAACTAATTCATCACTGAATAAAATCATTTGGCCTTTGACTTCTTTCAGGCGATTTTTCTTAGATCCTTGATCTAAATATAAACTATAATAAGCTAAAGCTCCTCTAGCTAACTCTTCAATTCTTGCTTCCATTTTAGCAAGTCTTTCAACTAAATCTTGATTGATTTCACCAATAACTTTAGTAGTACCATGTGAAGTTGGTTTATCAACTATTGTTTTTAATCTAGCAACTTCTTTTCTAGCTGCACTAAATTCATCCTTAGTTTCTCTTAATTGTACTTCAAGCATACTACAAGCTTCTTCAAAATTATTGTTTTGAAGAATTCTAATTTGTCTTTCAAGATTAAGTATTTTTTCTGCATGATTCAAAACATCTTCTTTTGGAGGACTTGTATTAACTACTGGTTGATTTTGAAGTGATCTAACCGTTGCTTTTAATAATTGTAGTTCTTCATAATACTCAGCGTTACTTAAATTTACTTCATCTTGATTTTCATTGTCTTTATTTGTTAGTTTGTTTACTTTATTAATTACACTTGGTAAATCCATTTTACTCAATTCACTTCTAACACTAGCTAAAGTTTTATCAAGTGTATCTATTTTTTCATAAACTGCTTCATCTTTTATCAAACTTGGAGTTTGATAACTTTGAGTAGTATTTCCTTCAAATCCAACTAACTTTTCTTCAATCTCTTTTAATCTTTGAATAAAAGATAATTCTTCATAAGTTACATGAATCATTTTAATAACAGCAACTTCTAAAAAGATTTGAGGACTATTTGAAAATCTAATTTTTGATTGCACATCACTTAATACATCTATATAGTAAAATATTTTATCAGTTGTTAAAGCTTTTGCAAGAAGTTTAAATTCTTCTTTTTCAAAAACATATTTACTTATCTCTTGGGTATCAATATTTTTATAAATTAAAATGTCTCTATATAACTGAATAAGTCCAGCGATAATACGACGAACTTCTTTTCCTAAATATATCAATTCACTAATAGTATTAAGAGCTTTATTAACTTCTTTTTCTTGAAAACTAACTGCAAGTTCTATTAATTTATCGCTAGATAAATTTCCTGTAACGTTATTAACATCATCTAAAGTAACAACTTCATTTGAATATGAAATTACTTGTTCTAAAATACTCAAAGCATCTCTTAAAGCACCTTCAGCACTTTCGGCTATTGTCATTAAAGTTTCATCACCAACTTGAACGTTTTCTTCTTTAGCAACTGCTGCTAATTTATTTTTAATTTCAATAACACTTAAGCTTTTAAAATCATATCTTTGGCATCTTGAAATAATGGTTGCTGGGACTTTGTGTACATCGGTTGTTGCCAAAACAAAAATCACATGTTTTGGCGGTTCTTCTAATGTTTTTAATAAAGCATTAAAAGCATTAGTAGTTAACATATGAACTTCATCGATTATATATATTTTCCACTTAGCTCCACTTGGTAAATATTTAACTTTTTCTCTAATATCTCTAATTTCATCAACGCCATTATTACTAGCTGCATCAATTTCAATAACATCAGGATAAGTGCTACTAGAAATTTCTGTACAAACTTCACACTCTCCGCAAGGCTCTAAGTCTTTAACATTAGGACAATTAAGAGCTTTAGCTAAAACTCTAGCCACAGAAGTCTTACCAGTACCTCTTGGTCCATTAAACAAATAAGCATGCGAAATCTTACCTGCTTTTATGGAATTTTGTAAGGTTTTTACAATTACTTCTTGACCAACAACTTCAGAGAACTTTTGTGGTCTATAAGTTCTGTATAAAGCTTTGTACGCCATAAATTTCTCTCCTGTTTATTTTTATATTAAGACTTAATCCTTTTTGATTATACCATATCAAGCTTTGAAATGCCATATCAATTGTTAAATTATTTGTTTAAAATTTTTTTGTATCTAAAAAATAAATATGTTATAATATTTTTGTAGTTCTTTTAAAGGGGGATATACTAATGAAAGAAAATAGAATTTTAAGCTTTGCTTTAATCACACTTGCATATATTGGTGCCTTAGCAATTGGTATTACAGTTTTTAACAACCTAGCTACTCAACCAATTTATTTAAGAGTCTTACTAGCTGATATTAGTGCTACAGTTTTTATCTATATAATTAGCGTATTATTAAATAACGCTTCGGTTTATGATCCTTATTGGAGCGTAGCTCCAATTGCAATTGTTGTTTTACTAGCAATACATTTAGCAAGTTTTTCAGCTGGTGTTATTTTAGTATTAGCAGCTATTACTTATTGGGGAATTAGACTTACTCTAAATTGGGCTTATAACTTTACTTCTTTTAATTACCAAGATTGGCGTTATGTAATGTTAAAAGAAAAGTCAAAAAAATTATATCCAATAGTTAATTTTTTAGGAATTCATTTGTTTCCAACAATTATTGTTTATCTAGCTTTACTTCCAGCAATACTGTTTATTGAATCAACTACTCAAGTTGTAAATGTAATTACATTAATTGGTTTTCTTTTCTGTTTAATAGCCGCTACTGTTCAAATGATATCAGACCTACAAATGCATAAATTTAAAAACTCTAATTCTGAAAAATCAAAATATATTCAAACTGGTCTTTGGAGATATTCAAGACATCCTAACTATTTTGGTGAAATTCTTTTCTGGTTTGGAATCTTCTTAATCACAATTCCGTCACTTCTTACTAAATGGTATTTAGTAGTAGGCCCTGTTTCTGTACTTTTAATGTTTGTTTTTATAAGCATACCTATGGCTGAAAAAAGACTATTATCTTATAAAGAAAATTTTACTGAATATCAAGAAAATGTAAGAATGCTTTTACCTTTTAAAAAATAAGTTGACTTTAGTATTAATATCGAGTAAAATTTGATTGCTGTGAAAGAGACGAGTAATTAAAGTCTAGTGATAAAGTGACATAAGGATAGTGAGAACTTATGCATTAGTTTAACGAAAGAACACTCTTGAGCTGTTAGAAGAAATTTAAGTAGACCTAACCGTAATACTTGCGTTAAAAGAAAAAAAGAGCATCTAATATTATTTAGATGAATTAAAGGTGGTACCGCGGAATATATTTTTCGTCCTTGATTTATTTCAAGGACGATTTTTTTATAAAGGAGAAAAAAATGAAAACTACAATTAGTATTTTAAACAAAAATTACCTTAACACAAAAGGTGAAATCACTCTCGAAGGTTGGGTTAGAACTAACCGATTCCAAAAAGAATTTGGATTCATTAATTTAAATGATGGTTCCACATTAAACAACATTCAAGTTGTTTATGATAAAGCCTTAAGTAATTTTGAAGAAACTTCGAAAATTAGAACTGGTAGTGCTTTGACTGTAACTGGTAAAATTGTTTTATTAGAAAACACAAACCAACCCTATGAAATTAAAGCAACTGAAATTACTTTAAATGGAGACTGTCCTGAAAACTATCCAATTCAACCCAAGCGTCACACAAAAGAATTCTTAAGAGAGCAAGCTCACTTAAGAATGCGCACTAATTTATTTAATGCGGTGTTTAGAGTTAGAAGTTTGCTTGCATATGCTATTCATGAATTCTTTAGAAAAGAAGAATTCATCTATGTTCATACTCCAATCATTACTGCAAGCGACTGCGAAGGCGCTGGCCAAATGTTCCAAGTAACAACACTAGACTTAAACCGTCTAACTAAAGAAAAAGAAGTTGACTTTTCAAAAGATTTTTTTGGAAAAGCCGCTAATCTAACTGTATCAGGCCAACTTGAAGCCGAAACATTTGCTTTAGCATTTAAAAAAGTTTATACTTTTGGACCAACATTTAGAGCAGAAAACTCAAACACTACAAGACATGCATCTGAGTTTTGGATGATAGAACCAGAAATTGCGTTTGCTGATATAACCGATGATATGAACTTAGTTGAAAACATGCTTAAATATGTTGTTTCTTATATATTAGAACACGCAAAAAGTGAACTTGAATTTTTTGATCAATTTGTACAAAAAGGTAAAATTAAACAACTAGATGATTTAGTCAATTCTAAAGTTGCGTGTTGTGAATACACTGATGCTATAAAAATTATAAATCAAGCAAATAAAACTTTTGAAAATCAAATTAAATATGGTGATGATCTAGCAACAGAACATGAAAAATATTTAACAGATGAATATTTTAAAGCACCTGTCTTTGTAATCAATTGGCCAAAAGATATCAAAGCTTTCTATATGAGATTAAATGATGATAACGAAACAGTAGCTGCTATGGATTTATTAGTTCCTGGTTCTGGTGAATTAGTTGGCGGTAGCCAAAGAGAAGAACGTCTAGATTTATTACTTAAGAGAATGAAAGAAATGCATATTCCAGAAAAAGGAATGGAGTGGTATTTAGATCTAAGACGTTATGGTGGTGTAAAACACGCAGGATTTGGACTTGGATTTGAAAGATTAATCATGTATGTTACAGGCGTAGAGAACATCAGAGATGTAATTCCATACCCTAGAACACCAAAAAATTGCGAATTTTAAAAAAAACACTTGCATTTTATTTTTTTTGTATTATAATGTTAGTATCAATTGCTTGAGAATGGGCAATTGATCCCTTTAATTCCTTTTTAATTTATAATAATAAATTAAAAAGTAATTAGGAAAACCTAGAGTTCACCCTCTAGGTTTTTTCTTTTTAATAAGTTAAAAAATAAAGATATCCTCTAACTGAAGATATCTTTGCTTTTTATTTTCTATTTTTAATTACAGCTTGAGCAGCAGCAAGACGAGCAATAGGAACTCTAAACGGAGAACAAGATACATAATCAAGTCCTACTGAATCAAAGAATTCAATTGAAGCAGGATCTCCACCGTGTTCACCACAAACACCTACTTTTAAGTCGTTCTTAATTCCTCTACCTAATTCAGTTGCTAATTTTACTAATTTACCAACACCGTTAACATCAACAGTTGCAAAAGGATCTGTTTCATATACTTTCTTTAAATAATATTCAGCCAAGAAAGGACCTGAATCATCTCTACTAAATCCAAATGTCATTTGAGTTAAATCGTTAGTTCCAAAACTGAAGAAATCAGCTTCTTTAGCAATCTCATCAGCCAGCAATGCTGCACGAGGCACTTCTATCATTGTTCCTACTTTATATTCTGCTTTAATATTATTTTTTGCTAAAATTGCATTTGCAGTTTCAACAACTACTTTTTTAACAAAAGCTAATTCTTTTACTTCACCTACCAAAGGAATCATAATCTCAGGCATTGCTGTATAACTAGGATTTCTCTTTAATACATTAATATATGCCTCAATTACAGCTGTTGTTTGCATTTCTGCAAGACAAGGATAAGATATTGATAATCTACATCCACGATGGCCTAACATTGGATTAAATTCATGTAAGCTTTGGATTTTAGATTTTAATGTTTCAAAAGTAATTCCCATTTCTTTTGCTAAAGTTTTGATATCTGTTTCGTTAGTTGGTAAGAATTCATGAAGAGGTGGATCTAAATAACGAATAGTTACCGGGAAATTCCCCATAGCTTCAAAGATTTCTTCAAAATCTTTTCTTTGCATAGGTAATAATTTTGCTAAAGCTTTTTTTCTTTGTTCAAGCGTATCAGAAACAATCATTTCTCTCATTGCTTTAATTCTATCAGCTTCAAAGAACATGTGTTCAGTACGACAAAGACCAATTCCTTCAGCTCCATAAGCTTTTCCTTGTTTAGCCTCTTTAGGAGTATCAGCATTAGTTCTAATAGTTAATTTCTTAGTTTCATCACACCATTTCATAAACTTTTCAAAGTTTCCTGAAATCGTCGCTTGAACTGTTGGAAGTTTTGTTCCA
>JAQUUM010000120.1 GCA_028693885.1 Bacilli bacterium | reverse complement strand
AATACAAGTGTAGCAACAGTATCAAGTAGTGGAGTAGTTACAGCTGTAGCAGCAGGAAGTGCAAATATCATTGCAAAACTTAATGCGAACAATACAATTCAAGCTCAAGCAAGTATAACAGTATCAGTTCCTGCATTACCAACAATTAATATTTCAAATACAACGCTATCTTTAGTAGCAGGTACAACTAAAACATTAACAGCAACAGTAAGTAATGCAAGCAATACTAGCGTTACTTGGAGTAGCAGTGCAACAACTATAGCAACAGTAAATAGTAGTGGTGTTGTAACAGGTGTAGCAGCAGGTAGTGCAACTATCACAGCAACATCAAATGCTAATACAACAGTAAAAGCAACATGTGCTGTTACAGTTACAGCAGCTCCTAGTGGAACTCTAACATTAACCCAAAGCCCAACTGGTTCTATTGCAATTGGAGCAACAGGATACCAAATATATGTAAATGATTCATCTGGTGCTAGTGTATCAAGACTTGAATGTACATTTACATCAAGTAATTCAACTGTAGCAACAGTTTCAACATATGGAACTATATCAGCTTTAAAGGCAGGTACAGCAACTATTACAGTTGCTCATCCAACAAAGGGAACTGGAACGATAGTTTTAACCATTACTTCAACTTCAGGAGGTGTAGTAAATCCTGCATTTACTTGGGTAGGGCATCGCGGTTGTAGTGGAGCGTTTGTTTCTAACACAATGGCAGCTTTTCAAGAAGGTATTGCCAGAGGATATAAAGCCTTAGAATGTGATATTAGAGTAACAAAAGATAATCAGTTTATTATTTTTCATAATTCGTATTTAAATGATGCAAGTGGTGAAAGAGTGTTGACTGAAACTTATCAAGCGACTACGCCTGAATCAAAAACCTTATTGCAACTTCAAGCAATGACTGTAACTCAAACAAGGTCAACTAGTTATCCTCCAGCCGGCACTTATACTGGAAAGATTCCTACGCTTGGTGAATATCTAGACTTGTGTAAAGCTAATAATGTTATAGCAGTAGTTGAAATAAAATGGACAACAGGACTTAATACTAATGATACTAGCAAGACTGGTGCATTAGTTGAATATGTAAAGAGTAAAGGCTGGTATCAAAATACAGTATTTATGACTTCGATGACAGCAGTATTAAATGCTATTAGAGCGGGTTATAGTGATGCGAAATTACAGTGGTTATGTGGTTCTACGACAACATATACTTCAAATAAAGCTTGGGCTTTATCAAAAAACATTTCACTTGATATTGCATATGGTGCTTTAACTCAATCTATAGTTACGGAATTTCATAATGCTGGATTAAAAGTAAATTCATATACTTTAAATACAGCATCAACTGCAGTTACTCAAATAGGTTATGGAATTGATATGATTACAACTGATTATTTGTATCATAGTGGATCTACTGTTGTTAAAAAATATGCTTAAATAATAGTTTTTCAGAAGGTGAAATAATCACCTTCTTTTTAATGTTTAAGATTGATAAAAAATCAATATAATGTTATAATCTAAGTATAAATGGAGCCTATATATGAATGATAAGTTGAAGTTATAAAATTTGTAGATAATGATTTTAATTAGATGTAAGAGCTGATAAGGAAAATGATACAGTTTGGTTAAAGCCAGAAGAAATGGCTAAACTATTTTTAGTTAATAGACCAGCAATAGTTAAACATATATCAAATATAATCTCAGATGAAGAATTAGGTAATTCAACTTGTTCCATTTTGGAACAAGTTGAACTTGAGGGGAATCGTAGTGTAAAACGTAAAATAAAAGTATATAATTTAGATATGATTATATCTGTAGGTTATCGTGTTAAATCTCAAAGAGGCATTGTCTTTAGAAGATGGGCCAACAAAGTATTAAAAAATTATTTGATTCAAGGTTACGCAATTAATTATAAAAAGTTAGAAACGTTAAATAAAGTAATTGAAGTTCAAAATAAAATGCTTGCTAGCGCTTTAAATATAGATTCATATGAACTTGAAGAAGTAATAAAGAAGTACACTAATGCGTTAAATTTATTAGACGATTATGATCATCACAAAATAACAAAGCCTTTAGGGGACAAACTGCTTTACAAAATTGAATATAAAGAATGTAGACAAATTATTGATTCAATAAAATTTAATAACTATTCAAGTTTATTTGGTGTAGAAAAAGAAGTAGGGAAACTAAAAGGCATATTAGAGGCTATATATCAAAATGTTTTTGGTGTGGAATTATATCCTACTATCGAAGAAAAAGCAGCACACTTATTGTATTTTGTTGTTAAAGACCACCCGTTTATAGATGGTTGTAAAAGAGTTGCAGCAACATTATTCTTAGAGTTTTTAAATAAGAATAAGAAATTAGTCAAAGATGGAAAACTAGTTATATCAAATAATACCTTGGTTGCTATTACATTGCTTACTGCAGAATCAAAACCTGATGAAAAGGGAATAATTATTAATGTGATTATGCATTTATTAAAAGGCGATTCTTATTAATAACAATATAGAGTTGATATGATTACAACTGATTATTTGTATCATAGTGGATCTACTGTTGTTAAAAAATATGCTTAAATAATAGTTTTTCAGAAGGTGAAATATTCACCTTCTTTTTTATTAGTTTATAAATAAAAAATTAACTATTTATTTTTAATTTTAAAAGTGGTATGATAATTAATAATAAATCAAATTAAGTAAAGAGATGGTGAAAAACATGAATGAAATAGAATTGTGGTATAAGTTTACCCAAGATAAAAAAGAATTAAGAAATGCTAAATATAGTAGCTTTATATTTGGTAGTGATAATCCTGATGAATTGTTAGAATTGACATTAAAACAAATAAAAACGGCTACAGCTTCTTTGTATGTATTATATAAAATTGAAGAAGAAAAAGTTCCTAATGTTGGTGACTATAGTATTATTTTAGATGTTAAGAAAAATGCTAAGTGCATTATTAAAACTACAAGTATCTTTATAACTCCCTTTAATAGAGTTAGTAAAGAACATGCCTTCAAAGAAGGCGAGGGGGATAGGTCTTTAGAGTATTGGAAAAAAGTTCATCAAGAAGTTTTTTCTAAAGAATTAAAAGAAATTAATTTAGAGTTTAGTGAAGATATGTTAGTAGTTTGTGAGGAATATGAATTGGTATACAAAATATAACAAGAAGCAAATAGTTAAAAGCACCTTAAAAATTATAAATTTAAGGTGCTTTTTGATAAATATATATAGATTTTATTAAAGTGGTATAGTATAATATGTTTAGATATAATCAGTATTTGGCTTAATTTTTTAAAAAGGAGAAAAATATGAGAAAAATAATGTTGTTATTTGTTGCTTTGTTTGCTTTTGTATTAGTTGGTTGTATTCCTACTACCACAGAAGCAACAATAACTGTTGAAAACAGTTCTGTTGAGGTTGAAGTAGGAGATCTTGTTTCTATTAGTCCAATTGTTAATGGCGTTAATAGTGGGCTTTACTATACTTCATCAGATGAAAGTGTATTTACAGTTAGTAATGGAGTCATTAGTGGAGTTGGTGTTGGTAACGCTAATTTAACTATTGGATTATTGAATACTCAAGTTACTGCAATTGTTAATGTTACAGTAATTGATCCTGTAAATGATGATAACATAACACCGCCAGATGATGACGATGACGATCCAATTGTAGACAATGATACTTATTCAATTGCTAATGGTAATCTAAGTATAGAAGTTGAAGAAGAAGTTGTTTTGCAAGTTTTAAAGGGTAGTAACGTTTATACAGGTGCTATTAATTGGTTATCAAATAATAATAGCGTAGTAGTAGTAGATGCAAACGGAGTTGTAACTGGCGTTTCAGCTGGTAATGCAAAAATCGTGGCTATAATTAGTGGTGTTCCAGTTACAATTGATGTAGTTGTTAGAAATAAAACTGTTGTTACAGTTTTACCAACATCGTTAACTGTAAATGGTAGTAATTTTGTTAATATAGATGATTCAGTTGTATTAACTGCAACCCCAGATCAAGGTGTTATTACAGGACTTGTTTGGGCAAGTAGTGATGAAACAAAAGCTACAGTTAATGATTTTGGTATTGTTACAGGTATTTCGAGTGGTATTGTAACTATAACAGCAGTATTAGCTGATAACTTGGAAGTTTTTGGGACATTTACTTTATTAGTAAAAGAAGCTGATACATCAGCTAGTCCTATCACTTCAATTTCTATTACAGGAGCTAGTGAAGTATTAGCAGGGAATAGAATAAAATTAATGGTTAGTTATACTCCTTCAACAGAGCCTGCTACTTTTACTTATGCATCAAGTAATGAAGCTGTTGCAACAGTAGATAGTGCTGGATGGGTAACAGGTGTTGCAGGTGGAGCTGTACAAATCACAGCAACATTAGTAGGAGATACAACAAAGAATGCAAGTTTCTCTGTAACAGTAATTCCACTTCCAGAAG
>JAQUUM010000119.1 GCA_028693885.1 Bacilli bacterium | reverse complement strand
AACACATTGCAAAGAATGTAGTTAAACCAGCAATGAATTCAGTTCTAATTGTAGCGCCTCGTTCTGAGATTTTGAAAAACTGATTTAGTTTTTCAGTAAAAGAATTTTTTGTGCTTTCTTGCTTTTCCATAATACTCTCCTTTATTTTTTTTTTTTTTTGCATTAGCTACATATTACTAATGCATTTTTTAATCCATTAGTATTTTATCAGTTTAAAGCGCTAATGTCAATTTAATATTTTATTATAAAAACTTTTTCATTTTTTAAAATACAATAAAAAAATGATATTTTAATAAAATAATTTATAGTTAAATTATTCCTTTTAAAATATCATATGTTTTTAAATTATTTTAAAGATTTTATATACTTATCAATATTATTTGCAGCAATTTTTCCAGCACCCATTGCAGAAATAATTGTAGCAGCACCAGTTACAGCATCTCCACCTGCAAATACACCTTTTTTTGAAGTCTGATAGTTTTCATCAACTATTAAACACCCTCTTGAATCAGTATCTAAATTTTCTGTTGCTTTTGTAAGCAATGGATTAGGATAATTACCTAAAGCCATAATCACTGCATCAACTTCTATTATAAATTCACTATCTGTAACTTCAACAGGTCTCATTCTACCACTTGCATCAGCTTCTTTAAGCTCCATTTTAATACACTTTATACCTACTACCTTACCTTTTTCAGCCACGATTTCAATCGGATTAGTTAACATCATAAACTTTATTTCTTCTTCTTTTGCGTGGTGAACTTCCTCAATTCTAGCTGGCATTTCTTTTTCACTACGTCTATATATAATATAGACTTCATTAGCGCCCAATCTCTTAGCGCACCTTGCAGCATCCATGGCCACGTTTCCACCACCTACAACAGCAATCTTATTAGCTTTATAAATAGGCGTATCATATTCTTGTTTATATGCTTTCATTAAATTAATTCTAGTTAAAAACTCATTAGCTGAAAATACTCCATTAGCATTTTCACCTGGTATCTTCATAAACTTAGGAAGTCCAGCACCTGTACCAAGATAAATCGCCTTATATCCATCACTAAACAAATCATCAATTGTTAAAGATTTTCCGATTATTGCATTAGTTATAATTTCTACCCCTAAATTCTTTAACTTCTCTACTTCGCTTGCTAGAATTTTTTTAGGCAATCTAAACTCAGGAATTCCATACGCTAAAACTCCACCAGCTGCATGCAATGCTTCATAGACTGTTACAGAATATCCTTTTCTTGCTAGTTCTGAAGCACAAGTCAATCCAGCAGGTCCAGCTCCTACTACAGCAACCTTAATGTTGTTTGCTTCTTCTTTAATTATTTTATTTTCTCTTTTGTTTTCGTAAACATAATCTGCTACATATCTTTCAAGACGTCCAATTCCAACTGGATCTCCATTTTTTGCTCTTACACAAACTGCTTCACATTGCGTTTCCTGAGGGCAAACTCTACCACAGATACTTGGAAAAATACTATAATCACTTATTACATCATATGCTTTATTAATATCTTTTTCTTTTATTTTAGTAATAAATCCTGGAATATCAATATTTACTGGGCAACCTTTTACACAAGGCGGATTTTTACAATTAAGACATCTATCAGCCTCATCAAGTGCCATTTCAAAAGTATAACCTAAAGCAACTTCTTCAAAGTTCTTTATTCTTTCAAGTGGTGCTTGAGTAGGCATTTCATTTTTTTTCTTACTTATGTTCATCTTTTTTCACCTTGAATAAATTACATGTTTCTTCATCTCTTTTTTTCTCAACATCAACATAAATTCTACTTCTTTGAATTGCCTCATCAAAATCAATTAAATGCCCATCGAAATCAGGTCCATCAACACAAGCAAATTTAACTTCACCACCAACAGTAACTCTACAACCTCCACACATCCCAGTACCATCTACCATAATCGAGTTCATACTTACAATAGTTGGCGTATTAAATTCTTTTGTTAGTAAAGATACAAATTTCATCATAATTAAAGGCCCTATTACATAAACCTTATCATATTTTTTCTTTTCAAGCAATCTTCTTAAAGCATCAGTAACTAATCCTTTTTCACCATGACTACCATCGTCTGTCATGAGAAAAAAGTTATTACTTACTTTTTTGAATTCATCCTCTAATATTACTAAATCTTTACTTCTAAAACCTACAATAGACGTAACATTAATTTTTAAATCATGAAACTTTTTAACGATTGGATAAGCTATAGCACAGCCTACGCCTCCACCTACTACTATAGCATCTTTAACATTTTCAAACTCTACTGCTTTTCCTAGTGGCCCAACTACATCTAAAATATAATCACCCACGTTTAAAGAACCGAGTTTTCTAGTTGTCGAACCAACAATTTGAAAAATTATGCTGACAGTTCCTTGTTCTCTATCATAATCATAAATTGTGAAAGGTGTTCTTTCTCCTTCTTCACAGGCTCTTAATATAATAAATTGTCCTGGTTCAGCACGCCTTGAAACTAAAGGTGCTTCAATTTTTAAAAAGCCTACAGCTGGATTTAAATTTCTTTTTTCTATTACTTTATACATAATTACACCCCTCACTTAATTATTCTTTTTAGTAAAAAATCTTGAATTTTATCAGGTAATATTCCCAATAACATTAATTTATAACTATTACATATTCGATAATTTATTTTGTTATTTTTTTTATTTAAAATTTTTAAAATCAGTTTTCCAAAAAATTTAGGGTCATTTTCCTTTTTCAGTTCATTATCCATTAGTTTTTTTAACTTAAGTAAATTTTTCTTGTAATATCTAGTTTTATCAACTAAGTTGCTAAACTCTGAATCAGCTACATTAAGCATCTTTGTTTTAAAACTACCCGGTTCTACTTTTATTACTTTTATTCCTAAGTAATTTAATTCTCTTCTTAAAGCATGCGTATAAGTGTCAACCATTTGTTTACTCAAAGTATAGAAACCATTAAACGGTTGAGATGTATATCTACTAACTTCACTTGTCACATTAATTATTTTACTGTAATTTGGTTTGAGCATTTCAAAAAACATTCTATTAATTTTAAAAACTCCAAAAAAATTAATTTCGATAATTTTTCTGAGTTTTTCTTCTTCTCCTTCAACAAAAGAATCTAAGAAAAAAATTCCCGCTAAGTTAATAATACCAAATAGTGAATCAGTATGTTTTTTTATTTTTCTAAATAATTCATTAATACTTTCATTAGATGTAATATCTGCTTTTAAAAATTTAACATTTTTAGCATCGAATACTACTTCGTTAATGTCAGTCGCAAATACAAAGAAGTCTTTCTCAGCAAGGCTATTAACAACTGCTTTACCCAGCCCACCTGCAGCTCCTGTGACCAAAACATATTTCATATTGTACCTCAATTATTTATTATATTATATCATACCATAAAATTTATTAAATCTCAATTTTTTATTGCCTTTATTTGAAAAATAATTTTTGAAAAAGCAATTTTGTTGTTATTTCTAAAAAATAATGTATAATTAATATAGTTTAATAAAGGAGGAAAATTATGATTTTAACAAAAAACAATTTTAATCAAGAAGTATTAGAAACTAAAGGTATAGTATTAGTCGATTTTTACGCTGACTGGTGTGGCCCTTGTAGGATGTTATCTCCAGTAATTGAAGATTTATCAAAAGAGTTAGATGGTAAAGTAAAAATATTTAAAGTAAATGTTGATAAAGACGAAGCTTTATCTGATAATTTCAACATTTTTACCATTCCTGCCTTAGTAGTTTTTAAAGATGGTAAAGAAGTAAATAGAGCCACTGGATATAAAACAAAAGAAAAGATTTTAGAAATGTTGAAGGTGTAGCAATGCAAGAATACCCAAAAGAAATACAAAAACTTATTAGGAAAATGCAAAAGGGCGAAATTACTGAGTATTATGTTTATCTAAATATAGCAAAACGCGTAAAAGATAAAGAAAATAAAAAAATTCTTGAAGAAATTGCTAATCAAGAAAAAGCTCATAATTCAATTTGGGAAAAATACACTAAAGAGAAAATAAAACCTAATAAATTTAAAATCTTTATTTATAGTATTATGAGTATATTTTTTGGATATACTTTTACATTAAAATTAATGGAAAAAGGTGAGAATCATGCTAATAGCACTTATCTAGAAATATCCAAGTATGCACCCGATGCTTTAAAAATAGCTACTGAAGAAGACGAACATGAACAAAAATTAATTTCTCTTTTAAATGAAGAAAGCCTAAATTACGTAGGATCCATAGTACTCGGATTAAATGATGCGCTTGTTGAATTATCAGGAGCACTAGCTGGGCTAACTTTAGCCTTAGCTGACCCTAAAATAATTAGCGTTAGTGGATTAATAACAGGGATTGCTGCTAGTTTATCTATGGCATCTAGCGAATATTTAAGTTCTAAAGCTGAAGGCAAGCCAAACGCTTTAAAATCTGCTATTTATAGATCGGAAGAGCACAC
>JAQUUM010000118.1 GCA_028693885.1 Bacilli bacterium | reverse complement strand
ATAACGATTTTTTTGGAGGTAATTTAGAAGGGGTTATTAAAAAATTAGATTATTTATCTAGTTTAAATGTAACAACGATTTATTTAAACCCAATATTTGAGGCTTTTTCTAATCATAAATATGATACAGGTAATTATTTAAAAATTGATTCAATGTTTGGTGATGAAAAAACCTTTATAAAACTATGTAAAGAAGCAAAAAAAAGAAAAATGAATATTATATTAGATGGTGTTTTTAATCATACTGGAGATGATAGTATATATTTTAATAAGTACGGAAACTATCCTGACTTAGGAGCTTTTCAGTCAAAAGATTCTAAATATTATGACTGGTTCAGATTTAATAGTCATCCTAACCATTATGATAGTTGGTGGGGGTTCACCACTTTACCAAGTGTAAATCAAGATTCAAAAGACTATCTTGACTTTATCTCTGGGCCTAATGGAGTTATTGAAAAATGGCTTAGATTAGGAGCGAAGGGATTTAGATTGGATGTTATAGATGAATTGAACAATAATATAGTTGAATCTATAAGTAATGCAGTAAAAAGAGTTGATGATGAAAACATTTTAATTGGTGAAGTTTGGGAAGATGCCTCTAATAAAATAGCATATGGAATTAGAAAAGAATATTTTAATGGGAAACAGTTAGATAGCGTAATGAATTATCCTTTCAAAGAAGCAATTATTTCATATTTAAGATATAATAGTTGGGGTAAATTGAAAAATGTTATTAGATATATTATTAATAACTATCCTAAGCATGTACTAGATAGTTTGATGAATATTTTAAGTACACATGACACTATGAGAATTTTAAATTATTTTGCATATGTTGATGGTGAAAAACTTTCTAAGGATGAACAAGCCAGTTATAAAATGAGCAGTATGGAGTTTGATGAAGCAACTCAAAAATTAAAGCTAGCATCCTTACTTCAATTCACATTGCCTGGAGTTCCTTGTATATTTTATGGAGATGAGGCTGGAATTCAAGGATTTAAAGACCCGTTCTGTAGAAGGACTTATCCTTGGAATAATGTCAATAATACAATAAGTGATTGGTATAAAAAAATAACTCAAATTAGGAAAATGAGTGTATTTATCGATGGTTCATATAAAGAGTATATAATTAACCAAGAAATTTTTTCATTTAAAAGATATAACAATAGTGAAGTAATTCTAGTAGTTGTAAACAATAGCGATTTTTCATATGATTTACACTTAGATTCAAAATACTTTGATTTATTTAAAAATGTCATTATTGATAAATCTCTACATATTGAATCTAAAACGGGGACGATATTAAAACTAGAAAAGAAATAATTTATAGGAGAGTTTAATGAAAATTTTTCTTTTTTCAGAAAAACAAAAAACTTTAAAAAAAAGTGGAATTGGGAGAGCCCTATATCATCAAATGAAAGCTTTAGAATTAAATGGTATAGAATATACATTAAATTCGATTGATAAATATGATATTATACATATAAACACGATTTTTTCAAAAAGTTTTAAAATGCTTAAAAAGGCTAAAAAAAATAATATACCAGTGATTGTACATGGTCACAGTACGAAAGAAGATTTTTTAAATTCTTTTAGATTTTCAAAACAACTTTCAACTTGGTTTAATAAATGTTTGATTAGAATGTATGCTAATGCAGATTTAATTATTACACCTACAAGTTATTCAAAAAAATTAATATCTAATTACAAAGAAGTTAATTGTGAAATTGTAAATATATCTAATGGTATCGATCTAGAAACATTTTTAAATGATAGTAATTTTTCGCAGTCGGAGATTGATGAACTGAATAGAAAAATGCATTTAGAAAATCGCGAAAAATATGTATTAGGTATTGGGATGTATTTTGCTAGAAAAGGATTACATGATTTTATTGAAGTTGCAAAAAGTTTCCCAAATATTAAGTTTGTATGGTTAGGCCAAAAATATCGTTTTTTAACAAGCTCTATTATAAACAAAGCCATAAAACATAAGACAAGTAATGTTATATTCCCTGGGTATCTTAGTGAAAGAGAAGTGCGAATTGCTTTAAAAAATGCCAAAGTTTTCTTTTTCCCAAGTTATGAGGAAACGGAAGGGATTGTTGTTTTAGAAGCTTTAGCAAGCAAAACTCCGGTATTAATTAGAAATATAGGTGTTTTTAAAGATTGGTTAATAGATGGGAAGAATTGTTTTAAAGCAGAGAACAATATTCAGTTTGTTGAAAAAATTAATTTTATCCTTGAAAATTCTTTGAGCGATCTTACAAATGAAGGGCTCAAAGTAGTAGATAAAAGAACTCTTTTAGAAGTAGGGAAACAATTAAAACAAGAATATCAAAAATTATTAAAAACAAAGCATATCGAGTTATGATATGCTTTGTTTCTATTTAAAAAGTTTTTTAAAACAATCAAAAATTATTTTGCTTTCAGTTGTACTAGGTATAACTTCTGGATGCCATTGGATTCCTATAATAGGAAGTTTTTTGTGGACTATTGCTTCAATTATATCATCTTTTTTTGCAATTATTTGAAAGTCTGGTGCTAAATCTTTAATAGCTTGATGGTGATAACTGTTACAATTTATAGTTTCTTTTTTGAAGTCTATAACTTGGTTAGTGAATGTAGTTATAAAATGATCGTTTTTTACATTCGAGTGAGTATTTCCTATATCTTGATGTAAAGATCCACCTGTAAATACATTGATTGATTGGATTCCTCTGCAAATTCCTAGCAAAGGTTTTTTATGTTTAATAGCATGCAAAGTAACTGCTTTATCGATTTCATCTAAATCGGCATCACAATTTTTTGATAAACCAATATTTTGTTCATTAAAATGAACCGGATCAACATCAGCTCCACCAGTAATTAAAAAACCATCACAAAGAGATAAAACTTCATCAATTTTAGGATTTTTTGTTGTTAACATAATAACATTGAATCCACTATCTATAAGAAAAGAGACATACCTTTCGTTGATAAATTGTTTTTTTGTTGTTCCTTCAAATAGAATACGTGGGGTAGCTCCTATTATTTTTGCCATTTTTGCTCCATTTCTTTAAAAAAATAGGTTAAATATTACCTATTCTTTTTTTTATTTCTGTAGTAATATATGTAACTAGACTTTTAGGTACATAATTAGAAATGTCTTCATTGAACATAACTAACTCTTTTATTGATGAACTTGATAAAAACAAATTATCAGCAGAAGGAAAAAGAATAAAAGTGTCAATAGTTGAGTCAATCGAACGATTGAATTGAAAAAGTGTTATTTCATGTTGATAATCGTTCATGCTTCTTAATCCTCTAATTATTACGTTTGCATTTTTTTTCTTAGCAAAGTGCAATACTAAATCGCTACTTTGTTCAACAAAAACATTGTTAAGATCTTTAGTTGCTATTTTCATCATGTGTTCTCTTTCATTTGAATCAAACATATACTTTTTACTTATATTAATAGACACTAAAACATAAACTTTATCAAAAATTTGTGAGGATCTTTTTATAATATCAAGATGTCCATTAGAAATCGGATCAAACGAACCAGGATAAACAGCTATTCTCATATTTTCCTCCTATTTTATATATAAAATTATACAATATACATCAAAAAAAATCAATATAAATATAAAAATGATACTTTTTAGAAAAACGTTTTTATCGTTTGACTTATTTGATATAATAAAATATAATGAGTTAGTATAAAGGAGTGATTTTATGAGTATTATTAAAATGCCTAATGTTTTAATGCCTAAAAAAAATGTAGATATGGAAAAATGGGCTGTTATAGCATGCGATCAGTTTACTAGTCAACCTAGTTATTGGGAGAATTTAGAGTCTTTAGTTAACGATGTGCCTTCAACGTATCACTTAATTTTCCCTGAAGTATATTTGGAAAAGGAAAATGCACCGATAATAGATAGAATTAATTATAATATGAAGAAGTATTTAGATGAAAACATTTTAGAAAACATCGGAGAATGCATGATTCTTGTCGATAGGAAAACCCCGTTTCAAAAAAAGCGACTTGGTTTAGTTGTGTCTATTGATTTAGAGGCTTATAGTTATAATCAAACTGATAAATCCTTAATTAGAGCTACTGAACAAACGGTAATAGAAAGAATACCTCCAAGAGTAGAAATTAGAAAAAATGCTTTAATCGAATTGCCACATATATTATTATTAATAAATGACAAAAATAAAACAATAATTGAAAAATTATACACTAAAAAAGATAAGTTTGAAAAAATCTATGATTTTGATCTAAATATGAATGGTGGACATATCACTGGTTATAAAATAACTAATTGTAAAAAAACAATAAAAGATTTTGAAAAATTAGTATCTTTAAAAACTGTAAAAGATAATAGTTGGAAAAAAGATAATATTATGCAATTTGCAGTTGGTGATGGTAATCATTCTCTTGCAACCGCAAAAACTCATTGGAATAATTTGAAAAGCAATTTAAGTAAAAAGGAAATTAAAAACCATCCTGCAAGATA
>JAQUUM010000003.1 GCA_028693885.1 Bacilli bacterium | reverse complement strand
TTTCATAATCTACATCCTTTTTACTTAATATATAATATCACAAATTAGACTATTTACGCAAGCAGTTTATATACTAGTAATTTTGTAATATTCAAATATTTATTTTCTAAATATTTTATGATATAATTTATTCTATGAGAGAAATACTATTACATCACTTTAAAAAATATCCTCAAATGGAAATAGAGGATTTCATAAAACTTCTTTATCAAAGTTTTTTTAAAGGCGAACATTTATTCACCGATAAAGAAGCTTCTTTAAAAATGCTTGAAGAAGAAATAAACTCTCTTGATTATGAATTACCATTTTTTATTTATGAAGATATAGGTTTTGATACTATAAGACTAAACCTTAGTGCTGTAAAAGCCAACAACTTACCTTTAGAAGAGATTAATGAATGGTTTATTAAATCATTTACTAAAAAAAGACCAGTTAAAGACTTTAAAAAAAGTTTAAGGTTATTACTTTCTTTAATTGAAAAACAAGAAATAAAACTTGATTATCAAACATCAAAGGAGTTTATTACTAATTACTTAAAAAAAGTCAAACCTCTTAGTCACTCAACTAAATACAAAGAAAAATACAACCCTCATTATAGAATTATAGATAAAAACATAATGCCTTCTTATATGAAAGATTTACAATTTAGAAACTATATTAAAAACTTTAAACAAGGCAATAGATTTAATATCATAGCTTTAGATGGAAAAGCTGCTTCTGGTAAATCTACAATCACTAAGAACCTAAGAGAACATAACGTCACTATTATTCATATGGATGACTTCTTTTTACCTAAATCACTTCAAACAAAAAAACAATTAAATACTTTAGGTGGTAATATTGATATCGATGCTTTAAAAGATGTGCTTTCAAGACTATCTCAAAATCAAGAAATAATGTTTCAAGCTTTTAATTGTAAAACTCAAAAATATTTTGAAAAAAGAGAATTTGTTCATTCTTTAGTTATCATCGAAGGAGTTTTTAGTTATCTAGAAGATTTCAGAAGATTTTATAAACGATTAATCTATCTAGATATCAATAAACAAGAACAAAAAAAGCGGTTAATCAACCGCAATAAAAAACTATATCCGAAATTTAAAAAAATATGGCTTCCTATGGAAGAAAAATATTTTTCAAAAGAAAATATTATTTTAAAAGCTGATTTAATAATATAAACTCACTTCTTTAAGAAGTGAGTTTAGTTTTTTTAAGGCACTAATTCTAAGAAAGCATTAACCTCAACAATAGGCGTAGCTCCACTATAAGTTGTTCCATTAACTGTAACACTCCATGTATTTACTCCGACTAATTGATAATCTTTATTAATTAACATTCCTCCGCTATTACCTGTATTAATTGGAGCAGTATGTAATACTATTTGGAAATCTACTTCATCAATATTACTATATTTATAAACCTTACCTACAGTTAAAATATTATTCATCCCATATGGCGAACCAATCGCATATACTACCCCGCCCATTATCTCGTTTTCAACTGCCATAGTAATTTCTTCTACCTCAGCTAATAATTCTTCTGTTTTAGTAATCGCAATAACTGCTAAGTCATAGAGATCAGAACTAAAAACATATCTAGCATCAGCTTCTGTCCCATTAACTGTTTGGACAGAATAATCACAAGTGCTTACTCCACCAGGTAAAGCCACATGACGATTAGTAATCATTAAAATGTCTTCTGCAGTAATATCATATACTACTGCACTTCCACTAACATAATTATCATCATATACTTTTTGTTCTTCGTGATTAAGAGTATAAGGTTTTACAGTGATTTCTAAATTTGACTTAATGATGTTTTGACTAATTTCATTAATACTGGCCATAGGGACAGTATTAGAAAAAGCTTCATTAAAGAAATCGCAACCACTTAATATAAACAAAAAAGAAACTAATATTAAGATTTTTTTCATTTTTTATACCTCTCATAATACTCATCTATCGTAAGTGCATAAGTCATTATATCAACACATTCACCTTTGAAATTTATATAACCTCTTTTTTTAATACCTTCGTTTGTAAAAAGCAATTTCTCACAAACTTTCATTGACTGTAAATTATCTAAATAACAAGAACATTCAATCCTTTTTAAACCTAAATCTTCAAACCCCCATTTTAATAAAGTTTTACTTGCTTCTACTGCATATGAATTACCCCAATATCTAGGATTAACTGTATAACCTAACTCAGCTTTAAATTTAGGCAAATAACTATGTAGTTCAACTGTACCAATCATTTTACTTTCTGATTTTAAAATAATACTAAACAATCCTAAATAATTCGGATCACTTTTTTTACGCATTATCTCAATTCTCATTTTACTATCATATTTACTAAAATGCGCTTCCCAACCAGCAGCATCACCTACACTTACTATTTTACCATACTCATAGAAATCTTCAGCATCTATTGCCTCAATTTCTCTAATAATTAATCTTTCAGTTTCAATAACAGGTAATCTGCTTTTAAAATTAGTTCTCATATATTTCACCTAACTTTATTATATCATATTTAAAAATAAAAAAACCTATGTTTATTTAAAAACATAGATTTTTTTTAATTTAAGCTCCTAGATATGCTTTTCTTACTTCATCATTTTCAAGCAATTCCTTAGCATCGCCTTGCATTACTATTCTACCCGTTTCTAAAACATAAGCATAATTTGCAATTGATAAAGCCATACGAGCATTTTGTTCAACTATTAAAATGGTAGTTCCCATTTTTTTAATAGTTTGAATAATTTCAAAAACCTCCGCCACTAGAATTGGAGAAAGCCCCATTGATGGTTCATCCAACAATAAAATTTTTGGATTACTCATCAAAGCTCTTGCAATCGCAAGCATTTGTTGTTCTCCACCTGATAGAGTCCCTGCAAGTTGTTTTTTTCTTTCTGCTAATCTTGGAAATTTTTCATACATCTTACACATATTATCTTCAATAACTTTTTTATCTTTAACAGTATATGCTCCCATTTCAAGATTTTCTTGAACAGTAAGGTTAGCAAATACTTGCCTTCCTTCTGGAACATGCGCCATCCCTAGCTTTAAAATTTCATGTGGTTCTATTTTTCTTAAATCTAGAATTGTTCCATCTTCTTTTAACCAATGAATATCTCCACTTGTTGGCCTAAGTAAACCTGAAATTGTTTTTAAGATAGTAGTTTTACCAGCCCCATTAGCTCCAATGAAAGCTACAATTTTACCTTCTTTTATATCAACACTAACATTATGAATAGCTCTAATAGTAGCTCCATAACTAACACTTATATCTTTAACTTTTAATATATATCTTGCCATATTATATTTCTCCAGTCCCAAGATATGCAGTAACAACTTTTTCATTATGAGCAACTTCTTTAGGAGTCCCACTTGCGATTAATTGGCCATAATTTAATACATAAATTCTCTCGCAAATACCCATTACTAATTTCATATCATGTTCGATTAAAAGAATAGTAACATTAAACTTATCTCTGATGATACTTATTGTATCCATTAACTCCTGAGTTTCAGTTGGATTCATTCCAGCAGCGGGTTCATCTAATAAAATAAGTTTAGGATTTGATGCTAAAGCACGAGCAATCTCTAACTTTCTTTGTTTACCATAAGGTAGATTACAAGCTTGATATTCAGCATAAGTATCAAGGCCAAAAACCTTTAAAATTTCTAATGCTTTTATTTCAATTTCTTTTTCTTCTTTCCAATACTTAGGAAGTCTTAAAATTCCTGTTAACATTGAATATTTCATATTAATGTTACAAGCAACTTTTACATTTTCTAAAACAGTTAAGTTTTTAAACAACCTTATATTTTGAAAAGTTCTAGTAATACCCTTACCAACTCTTTCATGAGTTAGTTTGTTAAGCATACTTTCTCCACACAAATAAATAGACCCTCCAGTTGCTTTATAAACTCCAGTTATTAAATTAAAGACAGTAGTTTTACCAGCCCCATTTGGACCAATTAAGCCAACCAATTCTTTTTCATAAATTTTAATATTTAAATCTTTAACTGCTTGAAGGCCACCAAAGCTAATTTCTAAATCTTTTGTTTCTAAAACAAGTTCTTTATTTTTTGACATCTGCATTACCTCCTTTAACAACTACTTTTGAACGTTTTTTAAAGGTATTTTTAATTCTTTTAATTAATTTTTTAAATCCAGTTGAAACATTCTTTGGTAATGCTTTAAGCCATTCCATAAAGCTTTTTGGTGATTCTTTTAATGCTTTCCAACTAAACTCTTTTGTTCCAAATAGTCCGGTTGGTTTAACTAACATAACGATTAATAAAATTACGGCATATACTAATTTTTGATATCTCGAAAAATTAAGTAACATAATAGGTAAAGCAGTTAAAGTAAATGCAGAAAGTATAGAACCAGTATAAGAACCAAGTCCACCAAGCACTACCATAACCAAGATTTCAATTGATTTTTCAAAAGAAAAACTTGTAGGAGTGACGTTATTATAAAATGCATAGACACCACCAGCAACACCAGCAAAAAAAGCTGATATAACAAAAGTAATTACTTTATATTTAGAAACTTTTATACCTGATGCTTCAGCTGCAATATAGTCTTCTCTAATTGCAAGAATTGCACGCCCGTGTCTTGATGTAATAAATAGAATAATAACAGTCACACAAATTATCATCAAGGCAACTGCCATAAATGCATTTATCTCAAGTAAGTTTTGCACACCAAGTAGTCCTTGCGAACTACTTGTATACCATCCTGAATCAGGAGACATAGGCATATTATTAGCTATAGTTACCATAATTAGAGTAAAACCTAAAGTAACGATTGCTAAATAATCACCTTTTAATCTTAAGAAAGGTATTGAAATTAAAAAGCCTAATAATGCTGCAACAAGACCTGCAACTATAACCGCTAATAATACTTGTAAATACCCAGCTGGCTGCATTACAAATCTTATCATTAACTGATCTGATACTTGCCATGCTTTAGTAAAGATACCAGCCGCATATGCGCCTGTTAACATAAACCCTGCATGACCTAAAACTAATTCACCCAAACTACCACTCATTAAATTAAGTGAAACAGCCGCTATAATATTAATTGATGCTAAAATTATTAAGTTTCTTAAAACTGAAGGATTATCATTACCTAATATAGATAATAAAATCAAAACACCTAATACAACACTTGAGTTAATTAAGTATTTTTTTAAGATTCTTTTCCTATTTGAAACGTTCACATTTTGTATGTTTTCATTCATCATATTACACCTTATGACCGACATTTTTACCAAAAATACCCTCTGGTTTAACTACTAATACGGTGATTAAAATACCAAATACAAAAACGTCTTTCCATTTACTTATTTCAGTAACTCCGATTAGTGATTCAATCATTCCGATTACATATCCACCAATCATAGCACCAGGGAAACTTCCGATTCCACCAACTACTGCTGCAACGAATGGTTTTATTCCAATGTCAATAGAACCAAACGTATACTTAAAGAAAGGGATTCTTAAGCAATAGAAATACGCTCCAATTGCTGCAAGCACAGCTCCTAATGCAAAAGTAATTGAGATTGTAGTATTAACATTTACACCCATCAATTTCGCAGCATCCATATTTTCAGAAACTGCTCTCATTGATTTTCCTATTCTTGTTTTTTTAACAAAAACCATCAAACCTACCATTAGTAGAATTGAAACACCTACCGTAAATAAGGTAGTGTATAAATCAACTGATGCATTTCCAAAATTAACTCTTGGAAACTTAATAAAACTTGGGGAGGTTTGCTGATTTTCTTCAATCAACATAAAAACGTTTTGAATTAAGTAACTCATTGCAATCGCCGTGATTAAGGAAGTAATTCTTTTTAAATTTCTTAAAGGTTTATATGCAATCTTTTCAACTAATATTGCAACTAATGCACAAACTACACTTGAGGCAATCATACTAATTATCATTGTAAAAGGATTAGCTCCAATTAAATTAGACATTGCCAGTGCCACAAAAGCACCTATCATTATAATTTCACCATGTGCAAAATTTATTAGTTTTACGATCCCATAAACCATTGTATAACCCAGCGCAATCAATGCATATATACTTCCTATTTGCAATCCCGCAACTAAGCCCTCAACAAATTTTTGAGCAAACATATCGATTATCCTTTCTATTGAAAAAATTTACGTTTTTATAAAAACAAATAGAAACCTAAATAATAGGTTTCTATTCTTTAAAATCTAATACAGATTACTATTATTCAGAAGTACCGCTTAAATGGAATTTTAAAGCATAGTCATTTTCGCTATCAAATGTAATAATTGCAGCATTCTTAATTGGATTACCGTTATCATCATATGTAATATTACCAGTAACAGCATCTACAGTAATAGTATTTAATGCAGCGATAACAGCTTCATAATCAACAGACCCAGCTTCTTCAATTGCAGCTTTTGCAATGTAAGCAGCATCATATCCAAGCACTGCTAAAGCATTTGGAGTTTTACTATATTTTGCTTCATAAGCAGTAATAAAACTTTGAACTTTTGCAGATGTATCATCTGTAGCATAATGATTTGAGAAATAGCAATTTTCTAGAACGGCTTTGTCAACAGTTGTTGCAAATTGTTCTAAAACTCCATCCCATCCATCAACACCTAGACAAGGAGCAGTATATCCAGCACCACGTAATGTAGTTAAGATATTTGCAGCAGCTTCGTAATAATCAGGAATAAATACAGCACCAAATGATCCACTTGTAACTTGAATAACTTGAGATGAGAAATCAGAAGTTCCACTTGTATAAGCAATTGCAGTTGTATTTAAATCAAGAGCTGCAGCTTTAGCAACAAATGCATCTTTCAAACCAGTTGAATATGCATCAGAACTATTATAAAGAATCGCAACACTTTCAACATCAGTTAATGATGTAGCAGCAAAATTTGCCATAACTTGACCTTGGAAAGAATCAAAGAAACAAGCTCTAAATACATTGCTACGAGCAGCACGATTTGCAGGATTTCCAACAGTAATATGATCTGCAGTTGCAGTAGGTGTAATCATAGGGACACCAGTCTTAATTGCCTCACCAATAACAGCTTCAGTTGGAGCAGATGTAACAGCACCTAATAATACATCAATTCCTTTACTATTCAAAGTGTTAAAAGCAGCTTTTGCATTATCACCATCGTGTTCATCATCTAACATTTCAAAAGAAACTAATTTTTTAACTCCCCCTTCTAAAGTGATTCCACCAGCTGCATTAATTTCTTCAACAGCTAATTCAATTCCTTCTTTTACAGCATTTCCATAAACTGATACTTGACCAGTTAAAGGACCAATTGATGCAAAACGAATTGTTTCTGATTCTTTTTGACAAGCAGAAAGAGTAAAAACACTTACTAACATAACTAAAATAACCAACAATTTTTTCATTAATTTTTCTCCTTTTTATATTATTATGTTATATAAAATATAACTTAGACTTATTATATTATAATTTATTTTATTAGTAAAGAAAATAAAAGCCTGTGAAAGTGTTTTCAAAAGGCTTTTATTTTAATTTACTCAACAATAAAAATAGTTTCTATTTTTTTAACTTGATTAGTTTTATCATCAATTTCAACTATAATCGCAGAGAATTGTGATAACCCTTTGTCTTCAGGTGAAAATACCTGATTTTTTTTATTTACTAATCTATCTATTATTATATCTTTTTTTACACCAATAACTCCATCAAGAGCCCCAGTCATTCCAACATCTGTAATATAGGCTGTTTCATTGTTAATAATTCTGGCATCAGATGTCTGAACATGTGTATGAGTTCCGAAAATGACATCAATCTTACCTGTAAAATAATGACCAAAAGCAATCTTTTCGCTTGTTGCTTCAGCATGGAAATCACATATGTATATATCACTTTCAACACTATTTAATAGTTCTTCTGCTTTTACAAATGGTGATGAAATTTCTCCAACTTTCATAAGCTCTCCATTCATAAAAATAGTGCCTATTAATTGAAAAACTGTAATCTTTTTACCATTATAATTAATAGTTACATAGCCTTTACCTGGTGCATTATCTGGAAAATTAAGTGGTCTTACAACATTATTAACTTCATTAATATAAGTTAAAATACTTTTGTTTTGATATGAATGATTACCTAAAGTAATTACATTAACTTTATTTTCCATGTACCATTTATAGTGACCTAAATTTAATCCTCTACCATGAGTTGTATTTTCACCATTAACTATAACGAAATTAATATTTCTTTTTTCTTTTATTCTCTTAAGATTTTTTTCAAAAGTTTCTCTACCTAGTTTTGAAAAAACATCTCCAACAATCAATATTTCCAAATTGCCTCCTATTATTTAAAAAAAGATTTCCCGAAGGAAACCTTTTATTTTGCTACTTCATGCGCTCTAGTTTCCCTGATTACTGTAACTTTAATTGTTCCAGGGTAACTTAGATTACTTTCAATCTTTAAACGAATATCTCTAGCCAATTTATATGCCTCAACATCATTAATCATTTCTGGCTTAACTAATATTCTAATCTCACGACCTGCTTGTAAAGCATATGATTTGTCAACGCCTTTAAACTCGTTACAAATTTCTTCTAATTGGTTAAGTCGTTTGATATAGTTTTCTAAAGATTCACTTCTTGCTCCTGGTCTTGCAGCAGATAATGTATCAGCGGCTGCTACTAAAAGAGCAATAACTGTAGTTGCTTCTTTATCTCCATGATGAGATGCGATAGCATCAATTACAGTATTATTTTCACGATAACGTCTAGCAAGTTCAATACCGATATCAACATGACTGCCTTCCATTTCATGATCAACTGCTTTTCCTATGTCATGGAAAAGTCCAGCTCTTCTAGCTAAATGTTCATTTTCGCCAATCTCTACAGCTAACTTACCAGCAAGGTAAGCTACTTCTAATGAGTGAGTTAAAGCATTTTGCCCATAACTTGTTCTAAACTTTAATCGTCCTACTAATTTTGTTAATTCAGGATGAACTTTACCTATACCGATATCAAAGATAGCTTTCTCACCAGCTTCTTTCATTTCGTTTTCTAGTTCTTTATTGAATTTAACTACTAACTCTTCAATCCTTGGTGGTTGAATTCTACCATCGGCAATCAAGGCTTCAAGAGTTCTTTTTGCAACTTCTCTTCTAACAGGATCAAAAGAAGAAATTACAACAGCCTCAGGTGTATCATCAATAATTAAATCTACCCCTGTTGAAGCTTCAATGGCACGAATATTTCTACCTTCACGACCAATGATTCTTCCTTTCATTTCATCATTCGGCAAATTAACTGTTGATACTGTTTTCTCATTAACAACATCATTAGCATATTGTTGAATAGCATTTGCTAGTAGACTTTGAGATTTCTTCTTAATTTCAATTTTCGCTTTTTCCTCAGCGTCTTTAATTAAGCCTGCAATCTCATATGCAATATTTTCTTCAACTCTTTCTAAAATTTGCTTCTTTGCTTCATCAACGGATAATCCGGATACTTCAATTAATTTTTTCTCTTGTTCAGAAATTAACTCTTCCACTTTGCTAGATCTTTTTACTATTTCAGCTTCTTTTTCTTCAGTTTTTCTTTCTTTCAATGATAAAGCTTCTGAACGTTTTTCTAAACTTTTAGTTAAACTATCTAAACGTTCTTCCCTTTGTTCAACTTTCAATTCTAAAGCTTCGACTGCTTTTTTTCTTTCTTTAATTTCTCTTTCAGTTTCTTGCTTTAATTGATAAGTTTCTTTTTTTACTTCAAGTAAAACTTCTTTACGGTTATCTTCTGCTTTTCTAGTAGCTTCTTCGATAAGCCTAGCTGCATCTTTGCCCGCTTGCATAAATTTTTTACGAACAAAAAATAGCCCTAATAGGAATCCTATTCCTAGCAATAAAATGGAAGATACAACATAGATTAGTACTTCAACTGCTGTTGAGATCAGCAATAATCCTACACTTTGCATCATGCACCTCCATTATTTAATTTTCATATATTCGATATTTTGAATATTTAAAGTCTACTAAATGATTATAATATAAAACTTGAATTTTTTCAACAACAAATAACTTTTTTTTAAAAACTAAAAAAAACAGAGGATTTCTCCTCTATTCTAAATCACCAGCAATTTTAATCAATTCTCTTATTTTTAATTCTAATTCTTTACATAAATTAGGATTCTTTTTTAAATAGTCTTTAATATTTTCTCTGCCCTGACCAAGTTTTTCATCATTATATGAAAACCAAGAACCGCTTTTTTGAATGATTTCTGCTTTGACTGCTAAATCAAGCAATTCAGCTTCATACGAAATGCCTTGTCCATATACTAAATCTACTTCAACTACTTTAAATGGTGGAGCTACTTTATTTTTTACAACTTTTACTTTTGTAATATTACCAACAGCTTCTGTACCATTTTTAATTTGTTCACCTTTTCTAATATCAAGTCGGATTGTAGCATAAAATTTCAAAGCTCTACCTCCAGATGTTGTTTCTGGATTTCCATAGCCTCCAACTTTTTCCCTAATTTGATTAATAAAAATAGCAACTGTATTAGTCTTACTAATAATACCACTTAATTTACGCATAGCTTGAGACATAAGCCTTGCTTGCAAACCAATATGTGAATCACCCATCTCACCATCAATTTCAACTCTAGGAACTAGCGCTGCTACTGAGTCAATTACTACGATATCAATTGCTCCACTTCTAACTAAGTGTTCAACTATTTCTAAAGCTTGTTCTCCTGTATCTGGTTGCGATAAAATTAAGTTATCCACATCAACACCAAGTGCTCTAGCATAATTTGCATCTAAGGCATGTTCTGCATCAACAAAGGCTGCATAGCCTCCTTGTTTTTGAGCTTGAGCAATTGCATGTAATGCAAATGTAGTTTTACCACTACTTTCAGGACCAAAAATTTCAATAATTCTACCCTTAGGATATCCTCCTACTCCCAATGCCATATCAAGAGAAATAGATCCAGTTGGAATAGTATCCATTTTTTCATAGATTCTTTCTCCAAGTTTCATGACTGAACCTTTTCCAAATTCTTTTTCAATTTTCTTAAGAGCCTCTTCAATAGCTTTTTCTTTATCTGGTGTTGCCATATTATTTCCTTTCTTCTGTATTAAATACAGTATCTTTATTTTTAATAAAATAGTCGACTGCTGATATAACTGTCATTATTAAAGCAGCAACAATCAAAACAGTATCAAAGTCAAAATTAATTAACGAAAACGGATAATTACCTAGTAAAATAAATATAATCATTGCCATTTGTAAAACAGTTTTTATCTTCCCCATATTACTTGCTTGGATCACTTTATTATTACTAGCTGCTACCATTCTAATTCCTGATACAAAAAATTCTCTAACAATTATCAAAATAACAGCAATTAAGAATAAAACAACCTTATAACCTGTTAGTAAACTTAAATTAAATATTACAATCAAAGTCGATACAACTAACATTTTATCAGCTAATGGATCTACAAATTTTCCAAAATCAGTTACAAGATTATATTTTCTTGCAATATAACCATCAAGAAAATCTGTAAACGAAGCTATTGAAAAAATTATAAAAATTATAAAACTAGCAATGCTAATATTAGTTCCTTGAAACATTACTACATCTAATGCTTCTATTAGACCTACAACAATTATCACAGGTATTAATAACACTCTCATCAGAGTTAGTTTATTAGGCAAATTCAAGATGTTCACGACCTTTCACTTTGAATATTATATCATTTTTCTTAACTTATTTCAATTTAAATAGACTTTTTTCAAAAATATTATTTTTCCTATTTTTAGTAATATCTTTAAAGTTTTTTTATCAAATCTAGACTTGCAAAATAACTTGAAAGCCAAGCAAAATGCAAGTTATACCCACCACAAATTCCATCAACATCTAATGTTTCACCTAATATATATAATCCTTTTACATTCTTAGATTCAAAGCTATCATCAATTTCATTGATGATAATTCCTCCCTTAGTTACTTGTGCATTCTTAAAGGAATCTTTAGCTTTTACTTTAAAAGATAATTTTTTAATGTTGCTAATTACTTGATTAATATTTTTACCTAAACTATAAATATAATTAGCTAACTCCTTTACAAAAATTCCTTCTAATACTTTTAATGTATCTTTACCGTTAAACATATTTTCCAAAGCTGAAACACTATAATCAGGCATTAAATCTAAACAAACAAAATCATTTTCCTTTATTGCTCTTGAAAGATTCATTACAACAATCCCTGAAATCCCATTTTCTCTAAACTGAACTTCACCATCTTCTTCTAATCCATTAGCATAAACTCTAGATTTAACTCTTACTCCTTTTAACCTTTTAACATCTTCATAAGTAATTAAACCTACCAAACTAGGCATTGGTTCTTTATAGTTATGATTAAATTCTTTTAATAATTTATACCCATTAAAATTATTAACAGCAGCCATTCCGCCAACTGCCATAATTAAATAATCAGTTTCAAATTTTTCTTCTTTAGAATATAATTCAAATCGAACATTTTTTTCAATTTTAATTATCTCTGTTTCTAGTAATACTTTTATATCTAATTTATCTAAATTGTATTGTAATACATCAACAACAGTTTTAGAACTTTCACTATAAGGATATGCTCTACTTTCTTTATCAGTTTTGATTATCAAACCAATCGATAAAAAAATATCTTTCAATTTTTTATAATCAAATTCATTTAACTTCTCTTTTAAAAAATCTATTTGATTATAATTATCTACATCTAAATTAAGATTAGATAAATTACATTTTCCGTTTCCACTCGCCAAAATTTTCTTTGCAATCTTATTTTCTTTTTCAATAATAGTTACTTTGCAATCTGGTTTTTCTCTCTTAATTAGAATCGCACTTAAAATTCCAGATGCACCAGCCCCAATTATTATCACTTCTTTTTTCATTAATTATCCTCTTTTATTTATGATTAAATTCTTTTAAAAAATAGTTTACATAATTCTTGCATTTTTTCATTTTTCTTGTTACAATAAAATGTATGAATTTCGGAGGTGACTTAAAATGGCAAATATCAAACAACAAGCAAAACGCAACCTAACAAACGAAAAGAAAAGACTAGCAAATGCAGCTTTTAAATCTTCTGTAAAAACAGCTATCAAAATCGTAGAAACAGCTGTTGCTGCTAAAGATCAAAAAGCAGCTCAAGAAGCTTATAATTTTGCAGCTAAGAAATTAGATAAAGCTTTAGCAAAAGGTATCTTCTATAAGAACCATGTTAGTCGTGTTAAATCTCGTTTAGCCAAAAGCATTAATACTATTGCTTAAAAACATCCCACAAGGGTGTTTTTTTATGCTCTGAAAACTAAATACTCAATGGCTGTATCTAAATCTAATTTACCTGTCTTTATTTTATAATCTAATTCACCTAACTGTATAATATTACTCACTATTTTTTCTTTAGAAATTTTTTTAGTATTTTGCATAATATAGTAGGCTTGATTTTCACTTACTTGTAATACTTGAGCAATTTCTTTTTGTTTTGCTTTTTCTAAAATCATTGCTTGAGCAATCAACAACCTTTTCATAGTATTTGCAATAATATTAAAAATGTAATCGCCTTTAACCCCGCCTTTAACTAAAGTTAAGTAATTATCAATAGCTTTTTTAGTTTGGCCATTAACTATAGCGTTAGTTAATTCATAAGATTGAATATCATTACTTTTAGAAACAATCGCTTCAATGTCTTTTTCAAAAACTCTTGAGTTACTACCAACATAACTCATTAACTTCAAAGCTTCATTTTCAGCTTTTACCGTATCTTTTCCCACATATTCAAAGAAAAGTTTTCGAGCATCTTCATCAATATCTATATTCATTTTTCTAAGATACATCGTCAACCAACCAAACATCTCTTTTTCACTAATTTCAGTTGTTCTAGTTTCACAAACTTTTTTTAAAACTTTAACAACTTCTAACTTATCATCTAGTCTTAAATTTACAGCATTAAAAATTAAAATAGTTGATTCAAGTGGATTGTTTAAATATTTGATAAGAAAATTGCTTTCACTCTCAGTCAAACCCTGGCTTGTTAAAAAAACAGGGTTTTTTATAATCACAGCTTTTTTACTAGAAAAAAACGGTGGTGTTAAACAAGAATTAATAACATCTGATATCTTAGTATTTTCAGATTCATTCTTTTTATCAAAAGATAAATCATATGTTTCAACATTCATATCACCAATTCCAGAATCTGTTATTATTTTGTTTATTTTATTTTCAGTAATTAACTTTTCATTTCCTAAAAATAAAAAAATATTTGTAGCCATATTTAATCCCCTTGTTATAATTATATATATATTATATACAATAATTGCTTTTTTTTCAATTGTTATCTTCAAAGATTCTCTTTAGTAAAATAACTTTTATTAAAGAGATATTGATATTTTATCGAATAATCTAAATCAGTTCTATATATTTTTATATTATAGTAATTTAGCGATGCAATCACTTCTTTATCAGGAAAACCAAAATGCTTAATTTCCCCCGTTTGAATAATCGCCACCTTAGGTTTTAATATATCCAAAGTTTTATATGAAAGAGAAGTTTTGCTGCCATGATGAGCTACTTTTATTATATCTGCTTTTAAATTATTATTAACAATTTTTTCTATTACAATACTACTTGCATCTGCTAAAAACAAAAAATAATATTCTCCAAAAAAAACTCTTAAAACAATACTATTATCATTTTCATCATTTGATTTAATCAAAGGTGCTAAAACTTCAAGTCTTAAGTTTCCTTTTTCAAGCACATCATTTGCTTGAACTTTTATAGTATTATTTAAATATGCAAAATGACTTTCATCATAAATACTTACTACAACATTTCTAACTTTAAAATTGTTTATTATTTCTTGTGCTTCACCATTATGATCTAAATGATTATGTGTTAATATTAAATAATCTAATTTTTTTACACCTTTTCTTTTAAGATAATTACTAACCTCGTTGTTTTTACCATCACCTGTATCAATCAAACAATTTGCTTGATTGAAACTGTCAGTTAGTAAAATAGCTTCTCCATTATAAAGTGAAAAAAAATATATTTCTTTAGAAACATTAAAACTACTAATATTAGTAATTGCTAAAACGAAAAGTATTATTAATAAACTTAAATAGTTCCTTATAGTTTTATTAAAATAAAACACACATATAAATGCTATCAATGCATAATAGATAAAAGTCATATTTATATTAAAATATGGTAGTTTTAATCCTATATTTATATAACTACTAAAATCGACCAATTTAAAAAATCCAACAATTAGATAATTATAAATTGAATTTAAAAAAGGAAATATTAAAACCAAAAATGAAATTGGTAAAACAATAGAAAATAAATTAATATATAATACATTACTTAAAAAAGAAACTATATTTATTTCCATATTAAAATTAATAATTATTGGTAGTGTAACTATTTGACTAGCAATACTTATATATAAAATTTGAATCACATTTGATTTATCTTTGATAAGAGGATTAAGTAATACAATAGTAAAAGTTACTAAAAAACTCAAGATAAAACCAGAATTATAAATATAAAAAGGATTAATACATACAAGTATTAGAAATATAATTGATACAACATCTAAACTTTTTAATTTTAAATTATATTTTTTATTTATAAAAAACAAAAACCACATCAAAGAAGCTCTTAATATAGAGGCTGCAAAAGAAGTAACTATTAAATATAAAAATAAAAAAATACTAATTAATAAATTAATTTTATTTTCTTCTAGTTTTATCTTTTTTAATAAATAATTAATTATAATAACTAACAATCCAATATGAAGCCCCGATATTGCAAACAAATGTGAAATACCGTTTATTCTAATACCTTCTTGTGCTTCGCTTGTTATAAGAGTATCATCACCTAAAATTACAGCTCTTAAAAACATTAAGTTTTCATCATCAAAATTATTATTGATATATTCGTTAACTTTTTCTTTAACAACCAAAATTGACAGATTGTTACTTAATACTTTGATACTACTTGCCTTAATAACACCAACTATCTTTTGATGAATTAAATATTCCTGATAATTAAAAGCCATTGCTATTTGGTTCTTTTTAATTTTTACATTTTCACCTTTAACTAATATCTTAGCGCCTAATCTATAAGGCGATTTATCACTATCATAAACATAATACTTTTTAAAGTAGCTCTTAACTAAAATTTGGTTATAACTATCTTTTTCTTTAATCTCAATAACAATCCCTTGGATTTCTTCTATTTCAGTTACTTTGTATAAATGATTATAAATAAAAAAACTAAATCCAAACACCACACTAACAAACAAAAATACTCTAAATATAATTTTATATTTAGAGTATAAAAAATAAACATAAAAGAAATAAAGAATGAAAAAATAATAGCAGTTAAGACTAAGGGCTAAAAAAACTATCCCCATTACTAAAATAAAGAAATTGTTTTTTAAATAATCATATACAGATATTATCTTTAATTTTAGAAAATATAGTTTCGGAAATTCCACTAACATTTTTAACTTCCTCAATATTTGAAAATTTCTTTTGGTTTCTATAACTAATTATTGCTAAAGCCTTGGCTTCTCCAATTCCAGTTAAAGTCATTAGTTCTTGAAGTGAAGCTGTATTAAGTGAGATTTTATTAGTTACGACACTACTTAACTCTGATACACTATTCTCACTTATTTGAATTAACATTGAATCATAAACTTTTTCTAATCGATTAATTTCACTAATATTAGCCTCTTGAGTCAATCCACCAGCTAAATTAATAATATCATCAACTCTATATTCACTATCAACTTCATAAATATTAGGATATTTAACAGCCCCTCTTATCTCAACTAAAACTTTGTTAGATAAAGGATTTTCAAGTAATGTTGTTTCACTCTCAACAATAATATCATCATTTGAATCTATAATATTTTTAACAACAACGCCTACTAATGCAACAACTATTACTAAAGCAATTATAATTTTTCTTTTCATAAAACTTACCTCTCATATATATATTAATATTTCTACTTTTTTTTACTTTAATTTTCTATTTTAAAAAGCATCTATTTAAATTAAATAGACGCTTTTTTGATTAGTTATTCTTTTTATTTCTTTTAGCTTCGTTTTTTTCTTTTTTACGATTGAATTTAAAACTTTTCACTAAAGTGGTTTCAAATATTTTTTTATTAACTAAATAATCTAATACTTCTTTAGCAGTACTTTCTAATACATCTTGCATGTGTAACATTTGTTTATACAAAGGTTCTTCTTTTGAAACTTTATCACACAAAGCAATTATTTCATTATCAAGTACACTAGCTTTATTTTCTAAAACCGCAATTGCTTTTGCTTTCTTAATAATTTTTGTTTCTTCTATTAAAAAATCAAGCAATTTAGTTTTTGTACAAAAAGCTTTAATTTCTAAACTCAATCCATCAAACATTTTTTTAAGTTCTTCTACTTCTTTTATCCATTCTTCAGTTTTTTGATAACGTTTCTCACAATTAGTAATCTTATTATCAATTTCATTAGCAATTTGTTTATAGTTATTATCAAAAATTTGTTTTCTAATTTCAAAAGCATCATGTTTTAATGTTTCAATCATTCCTTTATTATCTAGGACTTCTTTAACTATTAAACTTAAAGCTTTATATTCTTTTTCTAAAGCCATGACCTCTTCATACCATTCAAGTGAAAAACTTTTATGTTCTTTACATTTAATCAGCTTTTGATCAAATGTAATGGCAGTTGCTTTAGTCTTATAAAAATCTAAAAGATGTTTTACTTCACGAGCTTGATTTTTCAACTCTGATAAAACCAATGCTTTGGTAACTAACTCTTTTATACTTTCATCTAAACTATTATATTCTATTTCTAAATCTTCTACTTCTTTTATCCATTCCTCTGAAGAAGTTTTGTTTTTTAAAGTATCACTTACTTTATCATCAAACTTCATCGCAATCTCATTCTTTTCACCAAATTTTATTCTGCTTTTAATTGAAATTGCTTCTTGCTTTAAATTAATCAGTTTCCCATATTCTTTAACTAAATTTTTAGCTATATTTTCAAAACTGTTATATTTTTCTTCTAAAGCAACAACTGCACTTGCCCAAGAAGAAGTCAAAGCTCTGTTTTTATCTAGTGTTAAAACGGCAGTATCAAATTCATTAGCCATCATGTAATAATCGTTTTTCTTAAACTTATCAATTACTTCTAAAGCTTCTTGCTTTAAAGTTGCAAGAGTTGCTACTTGTTTAATAACATCTTTTTCTAAACTTTCAAGAGAACTAAATTCTCTATCTAAATCAATAACTTGATTAGCCCATTCAATATTAGGTTTTTTATTTTTTTCTAATGCTTTAATTGAATCATCAAACTTTAAGGCCTCATCTTTTATGTTTTCCATTTTAAAAGATTCATATACTTCAATAGCTTCTTGCTTCAAAGTAAGTAATACACCTTCTTTTTTAAGCAAGTTTTTTACTTCAGCTTTTAAATATTTATATTCAGATTCTAATTCTTGAACTTCTTGATACCAATCTAGAGTCCAAACTTTATTTTTTTGAAGTTCAGCTATTTTATTATCAAAAGCATTTGCTGCTTTTAAAAACTCTTTATTATTAATACGTTCTTCAAACTCAAATGCTTCTTGTCTTAAAGTAATTAAAATTGAATTTTTTTCTAACAACTCTTTAACAGGCAAAGCTAAAACCTCAAAGTCTTCAATTGTTTCTTTAACATTTTCTACCCAATCTAGAGAATCATTTTTATTCTTTTTTAAATCTAAAATTCTTTTGTCAAAAACAACTGCTTCTTTTTTAAGTTGATCAAAAGCCACACTTTTTTCATAGTCGCTTATCTCTTTAAGCATTGAATCAATAATCCACTTATTAATACACATTTTTTTAACACTATCTTCTAATTTATCATAATCCGCAGCTAATTTTCTAACACGATAAAACCAAGTATGATTAGTACTTTTTGCATCTCTACATTCTAAAATCTTTTCATCAAACTTTAAGGCTTCTTCTTTGCTTTCAATTAAATTATACTCCCCTAAAATCTTTTCCCTTAACTCTAACAATTTTTCAAGAATGTTTTGATTACTAATAGATTCTTTATCATCTTCTGATAAAGAATTATAATATTCATTAAGTTCTTTGATTTGATCTAAGTATCTAACCGTAAGACTAGTTTTCGGAAAGAAATTAATTGTTTCTTGTTTTAGATATAATTGTAAAATCTCTTGATCTAATTTTTCCATACTTTCACCTTTAAATAATATATCTTATTTTACCATATTTAGCATGTTTTTACAAGTTATTAAAAATCATTTTACTCTATAGAAAATCCCAAGGATTTTTTTTTCTTTCAATTCTTTTCTCAAAAACTTCTTTTATTCTTTCCAACAAAGCCGTCTTTCTGGTTTCTTCTATATTTCTAATCCCCATACTAAAAGCTTTAATGTCTCCAATCATTACTAAAGACTTTTTCGCCCTAGTAACTGCTGTATAAATTAGTTTTCTTTTAAGCATATTATAGTATTTAAAAGAAAAAGGAATAATAACTAAATCAAATTCACTCCCCTGAGCCTTATGAATAGATATCGCATAAGCATGCGTAATATCTTCTAATTCATCAATTTTATAACTAACAATATTATTATCAAAATTTATTTCTAAACCTTTATATTGGTTGTCTTCTTCGATTAATCTATATACAAAACCTATATCACCATTCATCACTTTTTTTTCAGTTCGATTAACTAATTGAATGACTTTATCATTAACTCTAAACTTTCTTGAATAATGTTTAATTTCTTGATTGTCAATTACTGGATTAAATCTTTCTTGAAGTTTTTCATTAAAAGAATTTATCCCTAAATCACCTTTATAAAAAGGAATCAATACTTGAATGTTGTTAATCAAATTATATTGTTTTTCCAAAGCTTTCTCGATTATATTAATAACATTATTAATAACTGAAGTATCTTCAACCTGAAAAAATGCACTATCTTCTTTTGAATCTAAAATACCTTCAGGTAAATTACCATTATTAATACTATGTGCTAAACTAATAATACTAGAGTCACTTGCTTGACGGTGAATTTCTTCTAGGTGAGTTGTTGTAATTTCACTTGATAAAATAAAATCAGCTAGTATTTGACCAGGACCAACAGATGGCAATTGATCAACATCTCCAACTAAAACAAAGCAAGCATTAGGACTAACACATTCAAATAGTTTTTCAGCTAATAAGGTATCAACCATTGAAAATTCATCAACTATAACTAGATCAACAAAAACTGGATTGTCTTTACTAAAGCGATATCTTGTACCACCTTCATATCCTAAAAATCTATGGATTGTAGAAGCATTAAAACCAGTAACCTCTTTTAACCTTTGGGCAGCTCTTCCTGTTGGTGCAAGCAAAGCAATTTTATCTAAAACATTTTTATCAAATTTATTTAATTCTAAATAAGTTTTAATAATACCTTGAATTATAGTAGATTTACCAGTACCAGGACCTCCTGTAATAATCGTAATCTTTTCACTAAGTGCATTAATAATGGCTTTATTTTGTTTATAGTTATATTCAATTTTAATATCGTTTTTTACTATGTCTAAAGCCATTACTATTTCTTCTTTTTTAATCTCTAATTTTTCATTTAATAAATCAAAGATTTTATCAGCAATCTTCTTTTCTGCTTGAAATAAACTCATTTCATAAACTCTACCACGCAAAAATCTAATCTTATTTTCTTGTTCTAAATCAGTATAGAATTTATGAAGATCAAAAGTGCTTAATACTTCTTCTTCCTCACCTTTGTTAATTTCAGTTAAAACATATTCATCTAATTTTATTTTGTCTAAATAAGTATCCCCTTTATTTCTAATAGATGTATTAATTAAAAATAAAAGAAAAGCTTTAATTCTTAAAGGGCTATTCTTTTGTATATTGTTTTTCAAAGCTATTTCATCAGCTCTTTTAAAACCAATTCCATCAACTAAATCTATTAACAAATAAGGATTTTTTCTAATTGTTATAGCAGCATCAGCCCCCAAATTATCATATAACCTTTTACTCCAAGTAACACTTAATCCAAAACCAATTAATTCTAAAATCGCTTTTTGATATAAATCATTTGAAATTAATGTTTTATAAATTGTATCTCTTTGTTTTGGAGTAACACCTTTTATATCGTTTAAAACTTTTTGATTCTTAATAATTTCACTTATACAATCTTTTCCCAATTCTTGATAGATTTTAGAGGCTGTAGTTTTACCAACTCCAGGGAAAAAATCGCTTGATAAATAAGCAACAATATACTCCTCAGTAGCTTCATTATTTATTTCATAACTCTTCATTTTAAATTGATAACCATACTGATTAGTTTCAAAAAAACCTGAAAAAGTATACTCCTCATGAACTCGAGGAGTTCTTGAAAATACACCAACTACAGTTAGTGTATTTGAAAAAAGCATGTTTTTTAAAACCTTTGTTGCTTCTTTCTCGAAATCGATTTTGATGACAACTGCACCAAATCCCGTTTCTTCTTTATAATGTTTTATCTTTACTATTTCACCGGTTACTTTTTCTTC
>JAQUUM010000117.1 GCA_028693885.1 Bacilli bacterium | reverse complement strand
CATACTATTAGTATTAAAATCAACTGGCACAAAAGCAAGCTCATTTAACCAACCTTTTAATTCCATATTTTCATTAACATAACCCACAGCTTCGCTTGTTCCCATAGCAATCCCTAAGACATCACCAGAGTTCAACTGCATAGCTCCTGCTAAAGCAGTAACATCGCCATCATTTGCTACTTTTAGAGGTACATCGCCAAATTCTTTAGCGATATCAATATACATGTTTTTCACTTTTTTATTAAAAATATCATCAGGAACTTTTACAAATAATGATGCCACCATAACTTTATTATTGATATAAATACCAGCTGAACTAACACCGATTGCGTCAACTTGAGGCATATAACTAGCTGCCATTTTCATAGATTCAAGAATTCCTTGATAATGATATTCAGGATTTTCGTTTATTTTAGGGAACCAAACAGTTTCTTCACTAAAAATAACTTCGCCATCCACTACTGCAGAGACTTTACGATCGCTTCCGCCAGCGTCAAACCCGATTCTACATCCATTTAAATTTTTTTCAAAAGGAATAATTTCAGTATTTTCTTTTGGAATATTATTATACTCAACATAAGTTACTTCGAAATTTTTTTCATAAACTCGAGACATAAATTCTGCATCAAACTTTCTTGACCCTTTATTAGAGTATGCCTGTTTTAAATATTTAAAAATAGATTTAGATCCAGATACATATATTTTATATCCACCAATAACCCAAAGCAAACTTTTTACAATTCTATCTATAATTGAAATATTAAGCGCTTCATTTCCGCTTTTATCTGGCAGAATATCCATTTTATAAATATAATTATAACCGTTATTTCTTTCTAAACAAACTGCGAATTTTGCTTTTTCAGTACTATTTAATACCTTTTCATTAAATTTTCTTAATTCAAAAATTAATGGTCTAAACTCTAAATCATATTTCGGGATAAATTTCATAATATATACCTTCCTTATCTGTCAAATATTTTAACGATTTTTATTTTATGTTCTTTATCAGTTTCAGTTTTTAGTATCACTTCATCGCCTTCATCTTTGTTTAAAATAGCAATTCCTAAAGGAGATTCATTTGATATTCTTCCTTCTAATGGATTAGTTTCTAGGCTACCAACTATTTCAAAAGTCTCTTCTTCGCCACTATCATCAAATATAACGACAACTTTCTTTCCAAAATTACTTTTATTAGAATTTTTTATAATAACTGCATTTTGAATAATTTTTTCAAGTTCATTTATTCTCAATTCAACTCTAGCTTGTTCATCTCTTGCAGCGTCGTAATCTGCATTTTCACTTAAATCGCCTTGAGCTCTTGCATCTTTAATCTGTTCAATAATTTTCGGCTTATCTTCATTTACAAGTTTTTCAAGTTCTTTCTTTAATTCTTCTAACCCGTTTGGAGTTAGTTGGTATTTGTTGTTCATAATTTTGTTGCAATACTATATTGCACTCCTTTCAATACTAAATATATAACTGTAAATATTATAGCAAAAATAAAAAAAAATACAACAGTTAATTTTTTTTATTACGTTTCGCTTAATACTACTTTTCTAATTAAATCATATTTGGATAAAGAAATATCAGTTTTAATTTTGATTATTTGTCTAGGATGTCTTGCTGCATCTAACAAAAAACCTTCTTCATCATAAATTTCTTTTACGACAAATTTTTGATTTTCCATTTTTGGTCCAAAAAACTCAATTGTATCATTAGGTTCAAAATAATTTCTTTGTTCAATTGTTGCAATTTTACTGTTGTTGTCATAATCTAATACAATACCAATAAACTCTTTTGTGGGAATTTCAGTTCTAACACCTAGCAATTGACCATTTGGCCTAACGTCACCTTCAAAAAAGCCATTTGATAACTCTCTATTTTCTGCTTTTGATATTTCTAAAAAACACTTTTTTTCATCTTCACTTATAATATCACCTAATTGATAAAAACTATCTATCAAGTTCCTATAACTTTTGACAACTGTTGCTATATAATATAAAGACTTCATTCTACCTTCAATTTTTAAAGAACTAATATTATATTTGATTAATTGTTTAATATACTTTATTGCTTGTAAGTCTTTTGATCCCATATTAAATACATCATCAATCAAAAGTTTTTTATCTTCGCTATACAATTGGTAGTTCCATCTACAACTATGTGCACATCCACCTCTATTAGCATCACGATAGGTCATATAATTACTTAACATACATCTGCCTGAATAGCTAGTACACATACCTCCATGTATGAAAACTTCTAATTCTACATCCGTATTAAGGCTAATTTTTTTAATCTCTTCAATCGAAAGTTCTCTTGCTAATACCACTCTTTTTACATTCAGCATTTTCAAAAATTCTATAGCTTTTGAATTAGTAACTGATAGTTGAGTACTAGCATGAATTTCTAAATTAGGAAACATTTTATTTATAAAATTCATAACTGCTAAACTTGAAACGATTACAGCATCAACATTATAACTGATTAACTCTTGTATATAGTTTTTTAATTCAGTTAAATCTTCATTATGCGGAACTATATTCATAGTTACATATACTTTAACATTTCTTTCATGAGCAAAGTTACATGCTTCTTTTATATCTTCCATAGAAAAATTATTAGCTCTAGCTCTCAAACTAAAGATCTTCCCTCCAATATAAACTGCATCAGCACCATATATAACTGCATATTTAAGTTTTTCCAAATCTCCAGCTGGAGCTAATAATTCAATTTTTCTCATTTTTTTCACCTGTTTGAGTCAAGCAAGTTTTTTTATATAAAAATGGATTATTAACATTTGGATTTATTGATATCAAAGAATCTTTTAATTCGTTTAAATCAATTTCTGATTTAAAATAATTACGATAAAAGTCAATTATTTTAAAAATCTCTTCTTCAGATAAAAAATCTCCATTTATTTTATAAAAGTTTACATTAATAATACTTTCTAATTCTTTTGTTAAAGCAATTCTTTCAGAAGAATAAATTATAGATACATCATTATATTCATATATAGGGTATAACTCTTCTCTAAGTTCTTCTTTTAAATATTTTGTTTTATTCACAATTTCTATATTATTCAAATACTCAGAAAAGTTTCTTAAACTTCTTCTTTTTGAATAAAAAATAGGATGATATCCATATATTTCAATAGACAAATTAGTTTTTGAAGATATTTGTGATATATCTTCTAAAGAAATTTCGTTAGAAACAAAAAAATTTAACCCCATATTATTTAAAAATTCAGCATCCAGATAATTTGTAACTAATGTGTTAGGTTTATAAATTAATTTTTTTAATAGTTTTTTTTTGTTAAAAATATCTATTATTGCTAAATCACTAAATATATAGTAATCAATATTAATTTTTTCCAGTTTTTCGATAAATACAGTTAAATTATTTAAATCATTTTCAGAAAAAATTTTATCAATCGCTACAATTGACAATACTTTATTAACTTTACAAAAATTATTAATTTTTTCTATTTCTTCATAGTTAAATTTCGTGTTTGAAAAAATAGAATAGTCGATTGAATTAATAATAATTCCATCGACTTTATATTTTGAAAGCTTTTCAATTCCTAAAACATCTACAATTAATTTATTCATTTTTCTTCCTACAAATAGCCATTCCATCACCTATTGAAAAAAAATAAGTTTCAAAATCTTCTTTTTGCGATAGCCACAAGTTGAATTCTGCTATTTTCCTAACTAAACTTTTTAAATTTTTATTTTTTATAGGTATATTACCATATACTAATCCATGAAAATTTAAATTATCAATTATAATTACACCGTTAAAACTTAACTTAGGTGAAAATTTTTCAAAAAATTTTCTCATTTGAGCTTTGGCAGCATCAATAAAAATTAAATCATAATGATCTTTTAAAAGCTTTAAGTCTATTGTCAAAGCATCTTCATTAAATACTTTTATTCGTTCATTCAATTTGCACATTCGTATATTTTCAATAGCTTGATTAAAGTTTGCTTCATTTCTTTCAATTGTATCAATATTAGCAACACTATTTATTGCCATACTAATAGAACTGTATCCAATAGCAGTGCCTATTTCGAGAATGTTTTTAACTTCTAATAATTTTATTGTTTTCACCAAATAAGTAAGTACATCGTCAGAAACAATCGGTACATCTTCTCTTAAAGCTTTTTCTTTAATTAAAAGTAGATTTTCTGAGTATTTTAATTTATTTAAACTAGTAATTTTATTCATAATAACCTCTTGTATATTATAAAACAAAAAGTCTTTTTCTACAAGAGGTTATATATTAGAATTATTTAGTTTTTCTATATTTTCTAAAGAAGTTAGAAGCTTCTTTGTATTTAGAATTATTCATTAAATATTTTTCATAATCATCATAATAATAAGCATTATAAAACTTGTTAAAATATGATAAAGAATATATTAATAAATCATTCCTTAATTCAGTGTGAAGTTCTTCCATTCTACGATTCATTTTATGTATCATGTAAAAAATAAAATTTTTGTGTACTAAATCATCTTTTGTGAATCTGTACTCTTTTACTTCTTCTTC
>JAQUUM010000116.1 GCA_028693885.1 Bacilli bacterium | reverse complement strand
ATTGAGACTTTGAAAAGTCTAGATTCAAAAGATTTAGTAGTTTATATTACAAGTTTCTCAAAGATCATAGCTCCAAGTCTTAGATGTGGAGCTTTGGTGGCGAGTGAAGAATTGGTTGAAAGGTTTGGAGTAGCCAAACAAACAACTGATGTGCAAACATCAACGATTTCTCAAGCTATAGTTTGTGAGTTTTTAAAAAATGATATTTTAGAGAATCATCTGGATTGTATTATTCCTATATATAAGGAAAAGAAAGATAAGATGATAGAGGCTATAAAAAAATATATGCCTCAAGGATTTAACTTTATTAATCCTGAGGGTGGGCTTTTTATTTGGGGAGAATTTGATAAAGGATTAAATATTAATACAAGAGAACATTTTGAGAAAGTAGTAACTTTGGATGTAGTATATTTGCCGGGTGATGATTTTTATGCTAGCCAAGGATTTACTAATGCAATGAGACTTAATTTTTCAAATGCAAGTCTTGAAGAGATTGAAAAAGGTATAAAAATTATCGGTCAATACTTTACTGATGTAGTTAAAAACAAGGAGAATTAAATTATGAAAAAATTAATGCTTGCGAATAAAGCAATCGCAAGGGGAGCATATGAGGCTGGGGTTAGGGTGCTATCTGCATATCCTGGTACACCTTCAACTGAAATCGCTGAAGAGTTTGCTAAGTATGAAGATGTTTATGCTGAGTGGGCTCCTAATGAAAAAGTAGCATTAGAAGTAGCGTTAGGCGCTTCAATTGCTGGGGCTAGAAGTATGGTGAGTATGAAGCATGTCGGTCTAAATGTAGCAAGTGATGCGATGTTTAGCGCTTCATATAGTGGGGTTAATGCAGGGCTAGTAATAGTTGTTGCTGATGATCCAGGGATGCATTCTTCTCAAAACGAACAAGATACAAGGCTTTATGGAGTTATGGCTCATGTACCAGTTTTAGAAGTATCTAATTCTCAAGAAGCTAAAGATTTTATGAAAATAGCTTTTGAACTTTCAGAAGAATATGATACACCAGTAATTGTAAGAACAACTACTAGAGTATCTCATTCTCAAAGTTATGTTGAAATAGGTGAGAGAGTAAATTTACCTTTAAAGAAATATGTTAAATGCGTTTCTAAATATGTAATGTATCCAGCTACAGCAAGAGGGCGTCATGTTGCAGTTGAAGCAAGAGAAACTGCATTAAAAGAAGCATGCAATAATTTTTCAATTAATAAGATAGAAATGAATGATACTTCTTTGGGGGTAATTTGTGCTGGTATTTTATACGAACATGTTAAAGAAGCTTTGCCTAGTGCTTCGATTTTAAAACTTGGAATGGTTTATCCTTTACCAATTGAAAGAATTAAAGAATTTGCTAAAAATGTCGATAAGTTATTAGTAGTTGAAGAAAATGAACCATATATTGAAAAAGAAATAAAAGCTTTAGGTATTACTTGCCTAGGAAGAGATGTTTTTTCAGTTCAAGGAGAAATTACTGCTTCGGTTATCAAAAATAGATTTTTGGGTGAGGCTTTACCGAAACTTGAAAGTCTTCCACCAAGACCTCCAATATTATGTGCAGGATGTCCTCATAGAGGAGTTTTTTACGTTTTTAAAAAATTAAAATTAACTGTAATTGGCGATGTTGGTTGCTATACGCTAGCAGCATCAGAGCCTCTTGCTGCTATGGATACAATGATTTGCATGGGAGCAGCTTTAGGAATGGCTCATGGTTTTGTAAAAGCAACAGATAATAATCAAAATATTGTAAGTGTAATTGGAGACTCTACGTTTATCCACAATGGGATAACAGGTTTGATTAATGCAGTTTATAATAAAGCTAATATTACTTTAGTAATTTTAGATAATGATACAACAGGAATGACAGGGCATCAAGATAATCCAGCAACTGGTAAAACCTTGCAAAACGAAGTAACTAATAGACTTGATTTAGAAGCTTTAGTTAGGGGCTGTGGAGTAAAAAGAGTTTGTACAGTTGATGCTTATGATATTTCAAAAACTGAAATGATTTTAAAAGAAGAATTAAAACAAGATGAAGTCTCTGTTATTATTGCTAAAAGACCTTGTATAATGTTAAGTAAACTTAAAAAAGGAACTATGGTAGTGCATGATTGTAAGAGCTGTATGGCTTGTTTTAAATTAGGATGTCCTGCAATTATTAAAATTGATAACAAAGCATTTATTGATCAAACGCTTTGTGTTGATTGTGGACTTTGTGTTGAAGTATGTCCATTTGACTGTATTAAGGGTGAAGACGTATGAATATATTAATAGTTGGAGTTGGTGGTCAAGGGACTATTTTAGCATCTAAAATTTTAGGAGCTTATGCTACTTTGACTAATCAAGATTGTAAATTAAGTGAAATTCACGGGATGAGCCAAAGAGGTGGTAATGTAGTAACTCATGTTAAGATGGCTTCTAAGGTTTATTCGCCAATAATAGGTTATGAAGAAGCGGATATGATTTTAGCTTTTGAATTGTTAGAAGCTAAAAGAGCAATTAGTTTTTTAAAAAAAGGTAAAACATTGTTGGCTAATACTCAAAAGATATATCCAATTTCAGTTGCTAGTGGAGTTGCATTATACCCAAATGTTATTAAAGAGTTAGAAAATTCAGATTATAAAAAGTACTATCTAGATGCTTTAGAAATTGCTAAAGCATCAGGAAATATAAAAACTGTTAATGTTGTTATGTTAGGTGCTATGAGTTACTTATTAGATTTTGATCAAGAAAAATTTATTTGTGCATTAAAAGAAACAATTCCTTCTAAATATATAGAAGAAAATTTAAAAGCATATCAAGCAGGAATTAATGCATTAAAAGAAAATAAGGAGTAGTTTATGAAAGTTAATTATTACGATAAGAAAATTGAATGTATGCCTAGAGAAGAGTTAAAAATTTTACAAGGCAAACGTTTAAAAGAAGTAGTTAAGAGGGTATATGAAAATGTTCCTATGTACCGCAAGAAAATGGATGCATTAAATATTACTCCAGATGATATTAATACAATTGATGACATTGTAAAACTACCTTTAACAACAAAACAAGATTTAAGAGATAATTATCCTTTTGGAATGTTTGCTACGGATAGAAAGAATATTATTAGAATTCATGCTTCAAGTGGAACAACAGGAAAACTAACTGTAGTTGGCTATACTCAAAAAGATGTTGATGTCTGGACTGAGATGGTAGCAAGAAGTTTAGTAGCAGTTGGAGTGAAAGATACATCGACTGTCCATGTTGCCTTTGGATATGGTTTATTTACAGGAGGATTGGGCTTGCACTATGGAGTTGAAAAGATGGGTGCGGCTGTTGTACCAGTATCTAGTGGTAATACTCAAAGACAGTTAGCTTTAATGAAGGATTTTGAAGCAGATGTTTTATGTTGCACACCTTCTTATGCAATCCATTTAGGAGATGAAGTAAAAAAAGCTAATATGAGTTTACCTAAATTAAAAATAGGAATTTTTGGAGCTGAACCTTGGACTAATGAAATGAGAGAAAGTATCGAAAAAACTTTTGGAATTGATGCTTATGATATTTATGGACTTTCTGAAATTACAGGGCCTGGAGTATCAAGTGATTGTGTATATAAAGATGGAATGCATATTAATGAAGACCATTTTTATCCTGAAATTATTGATGGTGAAACCTTACAACCATTGAAAAAAGGTGAAGCTGGTGAATTAGTTTTTACAACTTTATCAAAAGAAGGAATTCCTTTGATTAGATATAGAACAAGAGATATTACAAAATTAAACTATGAAGTTTGTGAATGTGGTAGAACTTTTGTTCGTATGGATAAAGTATATGGTAGAAATGATGATATGTTAATTATAAGAGGAGCTAATGTTTTTCCTTCTCAAATAGAATCTGTGATAGTTGATGCTAGTGGAAAAGTAGAACCACATTATCATATTGTTGTTGACAGAATAAATAATTTAGATGTTTTAGAAATTCAAATTGAGATGAGTCAAGATTTGTTTTCAGATGAAATTTCTAAGATTGAAAAAGTAAGAAAACAAATAGAAGGAAATATGCAATCTATGCTAGGCTTAGGAGCTAAGATTACTTTAGTCTCACCGAATTCACTACCTCGTAGTGAAGGTAAGATTAATAGAATAACTGATAAAAGAAAGTTATAGGAGGGAAAAATGATAAATCAAATAGCTGTTTTTTTAGAAAACAGAACAGGAAGATTGAGTGAAATGTGTAAGATATTAGCTGAGAATAATATTAACTTAGCTGCAGTGTCTTTAGCAGATGCTAGTGATTATGGAGTTGTAAGATTGTTAACTTATGATAATGAATTAGCAAAAGAAGTTTTAACAAAAGCTGGTTTTGTAGTTTCTTGCAATGACTTGTTAGCATTTCATGTAGATGATAAACCCGGAGGACTTGCAAAAATATTAAAGATTTTAGAAGAAGAAAATATTTTTATAAGCTATTTATATACTTTAGGCATAAAAGATAATAAAGCGTTAATATTAGTAAAAGTCGACGATTTAGTAAAAACTAAAGAAATTTTAAAGAAAAAAAGTATAGAAACAATAGACAATACTTTTTTGTAAAAA
>JAQUUM010000115.1 GCA_028693885.1 Bacilli bacterium | reverse complement strand
CCTCTTTGAGGATCATCAATTTGCATAGAAGATACACCTAAGTCTGCTAACATAAAGTCAAATTTATCTACACTTACTTGATCTAAATCCTTAAAGTTTAATTCATGCAGTGTAAAGTCATTATCAGTAAAGCCAAAACTCTCTAATCTTTCTTTTGTTTTAGGCAATTCTAATGGATCTTGATCAATTCCATATAAATGACCTGTATGGTTAAGTTTTTCTAATATTGCTTTACTATGTCCACCAAAACCAATTGTTAGGTCTATTCCAATCTCATTGGGTTTAATATTTAAAAAAGATAGAATTTCTTCTACCATAATTGGCCTATGCATACCAACTGGAGTGTTTCCCTTACTTATTACTTTTTCTATAGTATCTCTATATTTATCAGGGTTTTGTTCTTTATACTTTTCACTAAACTTTTTTGGATATGTTCCACTATATCTTTTACGCCTTATTCGCTTTTCTTCACTCATTTATAATACCTCTTCGCAATTCAATTATACCACATTAATTTAAAATGTATTTTAAATATCTTTTTGAAAAGCCATTCTTTCACGGTCATTTAACTGATTTAAATAGATTGTTCCACAATGATGAAAACCCAATTTAGTTAATAGTGACTGCATTGGAATATTTAGGCTATGTGTATCAATTCGAACACTGTCTGCTTTTAAATTTTTAAATACATACTCAATCAATTTGGCAGATATCCCTTTATGGTAATGTCCTTTTTTTGTAGCTATTCGATGGATTACTTTATAAGGCTTATTAGAAAGCCATACACCATCAATATCATCATAGGTAGATTCATAATCAAACACTGACATAACGCCCAATATTTCATTATCTTCATATAGAAAAAGAGCCTTTTGTTCAATATCTTTTAAAGTAATCGCTTCAGATGGATAATGATTTTGCCACTGAGGTGATCCATATGTGGCAATGAATGCTCTCGCATCTGCATAAATATCTTTAATTGCCTCTAAATCTTTTATAGTTGCTAATCTAATCATAAGTATTCTCCCATTTTTTAAAAAAGTATTTTATGTTTTGTCAAAAATTCACTTTGCTTTTTTCTGGTTTTTACTTTACTTTTTAGTTTAATTCCTAGAAAATTAATATATACCCTAAAAATAAAAAAATAATATGGGTTGTATGACCTATTTTAATACAATTTTATACTCCTAAAGAGAATTTTTATACCCCTAAATTATGGCTTAGTTTTGCCTTTTTTTGCGATATTTTTCAAGCAGCAATTTCTTTGTGTCAAAATAAGTTATTCAACTATCTACTAAATCTTAAGTATCGAACCCCTTGAAGTATAAACAATCACAGAAATCTCCAATCTATATCCCAATATCAAAAATTTTTAGTATTCCAATCCGACTCTTCCTAAAAGAAAATCAAACAATCCTATAGTTATTACACCATATTCATCTCGTTTTGGCATAATGTTATCCTTAACAATAATAACTTTTTTAAAAGAATCTGATATATTTAAGAGGGATTTTTCTTCTTGTTTCCTTTTTTCTATGTTACTCATTTCATAAGCTGATTGAATATAGTATTTTTCATTCCCCTTTTGTGCAATAAAATCAACTTCCAACTTTTTCTTAAGTAATTTGCCTTCATGTTGCTCCCTAATTTCAACTACACCAACATCTATGTTAAATCCACGTACTCTTAATTCATTGTAAATGATGTTTTCTATAATGTGATTCTCTTCTTGTTGTCTAAAGTTCAATCTACCATTCCTTAGACCCAAATCAGTGAAATAATACTTACTCGGAGTAGATATGTACTTCTTACCTTTCACATCATATCTCATTGATTTCTCTATCAAAAATGCGTCTTCTAAATAAGTTAAATATGATTTTATCGTTGGTTCTGTAATAGTTACTCCTTTCATGCTTTCAAATGTGTTTAAAAGTTTTTTAGGATTCGTAAGTGAACCAATATTAGATGATAATACATTCACTAATTCTTCTAATTCACTAACGTTTCTAATATTATATCGATCAACAATATCACTAATATATACTTTTTCAAACTGTTTAACCAAATAGTTTGCTTTTTCCTCGTGTTCAGAAAAGTTTAAAATTAAAGGCAATCCACCATAAGTATAATATTGATTCCACGCTTCATATAAATCACCATCAAACACAGAAGTGAATTCCTTAAACGTTAATGGATATACTTTAATTTCATCACTTCTTCCTCTAAACTCAGTAATCAAATCTTTTGATAGGAATTTTGAGTTGCTTCCGGTTACATATGTATCAGTGTTTTTCATATGCAACAAACTATTCAAAACATCTTAAAAGTCACTAACCATTTGTATTTCATCTAGAAGGATATAATACACATTATCATCTTTTACCACTTCTTCAATTACTTTTAATAATTCGTCAGGATTCCTTAATTTTTTATTTCTTCTATCGTCTAACGCATATGTTATGATATGACTTTTATCAATTCCATTTTTAATCAAGTAGTCATAATACAAATTGAACAAAAGATATGATTTCCCTACTCTTCTCATACCCGTAATCACTTTTATCAATCCATTGTTTTTATGTCTGATAATTTTATTCAAATACTCATTTCTTTCAATAACCATTGATATCACCTATTTTATTTTACGGGCATTTTTGCCCTTTTTATAAATCAATTATACCACTTTAACATAAAATATCGAACATTATTTTACTTTTCGGGTAATCTAACCCAAATTATAAGTTATGTCATCGTAAAATTAAATCGTATAAATTTATTTTAATCCGTGCATTTCAAAATGTAATCGTGTAGAATTTCCGTACTTAATACTAAAAATCATTAAATTAAGAGCACTTTTTAGTCATCTTAATTTTGCAGAAATGTAGAAAAGGCCCTATATAGCGCAAAAAAAGTAGACCGTATCAATCCTTTGATTTGGTCTACTTTCATTGTATCGCTGCAAAATTGTATCAAACCTATTAATTCAATAAATGTTAGTTTACCTATTTTGATACAATTACGCACCCTTGACTAGTAAACCCATACCCTTTACTCATTTCGCCATATTTTGACATAACATAAAAATTTATGTTGTTCATACTTTGTAATGATGTCTTTAATCTTTCAGCATCCCAATTGGAACTATATAAACTCCATCTTCCCTTTGATATGCATATTCAGTAGCTGATATAATTGCTAAAAAAGAAGGTTTTCCCATTTTATCAACATCTATTTTTTCTGCAAACTTTTTTAATTTTTCGGAAGCGTCATCAAACAAATGAGATCCCATTTTAACTTGAATTGCTCCCCATTGCCCGTCATGTAGTTGAATGATTGCATCAATTTCTAAACCTGATTTATCTTTATATCGATAGACTTCTCCATTTAATACTTCGGCATAGATTCTTAAATCACGTACTACCAGTGATTCAAAAAATAATCCAAATGTCTCAAAATCTTTTAATAGATTTGTGCTTGTTAATTTAAGAACCGCAGCTCCTATAGATGGATCTATAAAAAATCTTGCAGGGGTACTTCTTATGACTGTTTTGCTTCTTAGATTGGGGTTCCACCCTTTCAAGTCTTCTATAATATACAACTTGTTTAAAACATCCAAGTAATCAAGTAATGTGTTTTCAGCTGTCGAAGTTTCAAGGGCAGAAAGATCAGACAATATTTTTTGATTTGTCGTTTCAGACGCAGTGTATCTAGCAAGAGATTCCAAAATTTTTCTTGTTCTATTTTCGTTATATTTTTTTGATGTAACTTTATTGATATCCTCTTTTACTAAAGCATCAATATAAGATTGCATACGTCTAATAGATTGTTGTTCGTTGTCTTCGATACTTTCTGGCCAACCACCTTTAATAATCCATTTTGCATACTGTTCTATTGTTACACTACATTTTTTATAAGGCATCACTTCTTTAGAAAATAATTTTCGTAAAGATACTTCTCCAGATGAAGTTTCAGTTTCATATAAACTCATTGGTCGAAGCATTAATCGACTAATTCTTCCAGCACCAGAATGTGATGTTTCATCTAAGTTTGCTGCTGAAGATCCGGTCAATATGAAAAAGCCTCTTCCATCCATATGATCAACCTCGTGCCTAATAACATCCCAAATTTCAGGAATGAGTTGCCATTCATCAACCAGCTTGGGGTATGGAGAAGATAAGAATTCATCTTTATTTAGTTGTAACATTGTCTTAAAATCATTTTTATTCAACGGATTCAAATAGATACTTGATTTAGCAAATTGTTCAGATAATGTTGTTTTCCCACAAAATTTCGGTCCCACTAGTGCAATGGCTTTAAATGAATTAAGATACTCTTTTAACGTTTTTTCTAATAATCTTTGTTTATACATACAATCACCCACTTTAATTTAGCATATCACAATTTATAATAAAAGGCAAGTTATTTTTGATGTTTTTGTCATACTATTTTTGATGTTTTTGTCATATCGGTTGCAAAGAAAACTAAAACAAAATTGAAAAAATTAGTTTGTAAAAACTATGAATATTCTCAATATCAAACACTACAATCCCTAGTAAAAACTGATAATAGATTTACACTTTATTGACAA
>JAQUUM010000114.1 GCA_028693885.1 Bacilli bacterium | reverse complement strand
ATATTTAAATAATGTTAAAAGATTAAGTGATAGTACATTAGTTGCAATAACTATTTTAATTGCAGAAAGTAAACCAAGTGAAAAAGAAATAATTATTGATTTAATTATGAATTTTCTTACAATTGATAAATTGTAATTTATAAGTGGATGAGAAGTATGAAAAAAATATTATATTTATTTTTAATTGTCTTAGGAATGTCCTGTTTAGTTTATTCGATAATTCAGTACAGATTAATTTATAACAACTTTTGGAAACATGAACAGTATTTTATTAATGGATATTTAGATACTATTTTAATAGTTTCGAGTTTTGTTAGTATTTGCTTAATTATAGTTGGAACTTTAGCTTTGTATAAAATTATGAGAAAAACGCCATAGTATGAACAGCAAAATTCCGATTTGTTAAGTGATGGCCTATAAGTGCGTTGTTGTATCAAAATGGGTCAACAAACACATATTGAATTGAAATGGTTTGATACAATTTGTATTGAGCCTTTTTTATAGGGATACGTATTAACTTTTCTTAGATAATTTTAAAAATAAATAGTTGCTTTATCAAGTATATTAGTAAGTTTCATTTTGATTATATAATTTTTTTATGACGTTTGTTTAATATAATTTCATTGTATAAAATATATTTGAAAGGCAAAAAAGTTAATAGTAAAATAAAACTGCATTTGATTTAATTCGGTTTTATTTTTTTGTTTAAAAGTACTATAAAAGCCTTAAAAAAAGGTTAATTTTAGTGGTTTATTTGAATATAAATATTATAAAAGAAAACGTTTTATAAACGTAAAAAAACTGCTTATTTTTGGGTGTTTTATTTGACAAGCACCCTCTTTTTATGGTAGGGTTAAAAAGAAGGGGTGAAATATATGAAGACAAGAAAAATTTTTAATTTACTAATAGTAGTATTATTATTTAGTGCGCTATTTAGTATGAGTGCTTGTAAACAAACTGAAAAAATTGTTATGGGCGAAGGTGATTGGGATAGTGTTATAATTCACGATCAAGTCGCTAAGTATATCATTGAAAAAGGATATGATGTAGAAGTAGAGATTGTAGCAGCAGATACTGCCATGTTGGTTCCTGCTTTAAGAAATGGGGATGTGGATTTTAGTTTAGAAGTATGGGCTGAAAACATTGTTACTTATTATGATGATGTTGCGGATGGATATTATGATGAGCTAGCTGTTAACTTTGATGATAATGCTCAAGGGATTTATATTCCTCAGTATTTAAAAGATGAGTTACCTCAACTAGTAACTGTAAGGGATTTAATTGATCCTGATTATGTTGATAGTTATATTGAAATGTTTAGAGATCCAGAAGATACTAGCAAAGGTGTAATTTATGGTGGTCCTGAAAGTTGGGCAGCAACTGCATTTTTGAATCTTAAAATGGAAGAGTATGGTTTAGATCAATATTTTAATTTTAAAACGATTGATTCTACAGCTGCATTAAATACTACTTTAGCAGCAGCCTATAGAGATGAAGAACCGTGGATTGGATATAACTGGGAACCAACTTGGATAATGGGAATTTATGATATGTATTTATTAGAAGATGATGAATATTCTGAGGAAAATTATAATGCTGGTATTGGTGCATTTCCATCTGTTAGAGTAACAGTTGCAGCAACTGCAGGATTTGATGCAAGATATCCTGAGATTACAGAGTTTTTATCTAATTATGAAACATCAACTGCCATAACTAATGCCGCATTAGCATATATGCAAGAAAATGAAGCAACTGCTGAAGACACTGCTATTTGGTTTTTAGATGAGTATGATAGTTTATGGAGCACTTGGGTACCAAGTGATGTTTATGATAAAGTAAAAGCTACTTTAAATTAGTTTTTAAATGGGAAGTTGCTTAAAACAACTTCCTATATTTATGAAAGGAATGGTGATTTATGTTTAGTTTTCCAGATATTTTAGAGTTTTCAATTGCTAGTTATGTAGATACTGCAGTTGATTGGATATTATCAACCTTTAAAGGATTCTTTAATATTATTAATGAAGTTTTATTTTTTTCATTTGATGTAACAGAAGCTGTTTTGAGTTTTATACCTTGGTTTGTTATGATTCTAGCTTTGGTTGTTGGTATATGGAAATTATATTCTTTAAAAACAGGGCTTGTATTAGGAGTAATATTATTTTTAATTGGTGTTTTTGGAATGTGGGATAAAATGATTTATACATTAGTCATTGTAATTATTTCAGTTATAATTTCTATTTTAATAGGAATTCCATCTGGAATTATTATGTCTAAATCTAAAAAAGTTGAAAAGATTATGAAGCCATTGTTAGATGCAATGCAAACAATGCCTAGTTTTGTTTATTTGATTCCAGCGATTATGATTTTTGGACTTGGAAAAGTCCCAGCGATTTTCGCAACTACAATCTATGCAGTGCCTCCTTTGATTAGACTTACTTATTTAGGAATAGTAGGTGTTGATAAAGAGGTTAAGGAAGCTGGTATTGCATTTGGTTCTACACCAATGCAATTGCTTTTTAAAATTGAGTTTCCTCAAGCAATGCCAAGCATAATGACAGGATTAAACCAAACGACGATGATGGCGATGTCAATGGTTGTTATATCATCTATGATTGGAGCCGGAGGAATTGGTGAGAATGTTTTGACTGCGATTAGGCGTCTTGAAATTGGTAAGGGCTTTGAAGCAGGACTTGTTGTTGTTTTTCTAGCAATTATTCTAGATAGATTATTACAAGGATTCGCTAATAAGAATATAAAGACAGGTGATAATAATGCAGAGTAAAATTAGTGTTAGAAACTTATCGATGATTTTTGGAGATAAAAAAGAAGTAAAAGAAGCTATTGCTTTAGTTAATGAAGGAAAAAGTTCGATTGAAATAAGAGAAAAAACTAAAGCTACAGTAGCTTTGAATGATGTTTCTTTTGATATTTATGATTCTGAGTTGTTTGTCATTGTGGGATTATCAGGAAGTGGTAAGTCTACTTTAATTAGATGTCTTGATTTATTAAATAAACCAACATTAGGAGATGTAGTAATTGATGATGTTACAATTAATAAATTAAGTACTAAAGAATTGCGTGAATTTAGAAGAAATAAAATTTCAATGGTTTTTCAAAGCTTTGGCTTGTTAAGCCATAGAAATGTTTTGAAAAACGTTGAATATGGTTTAGAAGTAAGAAATGTTGATAAAGTTGAAAGAAGAAAAAAGGCATTAGACTATATTAAGGTTGTAGGGCTTGATGGTTGGGAAGAGATGAAACCAAGTCAATTAAGTGGTGGAATGAAACAACGTGTGGGATTAGCTAGAGCCCTAACTAGTGAACCAGAGATATTATTAATGGATGAACCATACGGAGCATTAGACCCTTTGATTAGAAGGGAGATGCAAAATGAGTTACTTAGTTTAGAAGATTATATTAATAAAACTATTGTGTTTATTACACATGATATGAATGAAGCATTTAAATTAGGTGATAGAATTGCTTTGATGAAAGATGGTAAAGTTGTTCAAATTGGTACACCACAAGAATTTTTTGATAATCCAGCTAATGATTATGTAAAGGACTTTATAGCTGATGTTGATAAATCAAAGATTTTAAAAGCTAGATCAATTATGAGAAAACCTGATTATGTTGCTAAAGATGATATGTTAAGGACTGACTTAAAAGATGCTTTAGAAGCAAAAGAAATGAGTTTTTGTTATGTTGTTGATAAAGACAATTATTTAAAAGGTTTTGTTTTATTAGAAGATATTAAAAAATCAAGAGCATCTAGTATAGAAGGTTTGATTAAAGAAAATGAAATCAAAGTATTTAGAAACGATGTGTTAAATGATGTATGGCATCATTTTGATAATGCTGATTATTATGTTGCAGTAGTAGACACTAAGAATAAATTAAGAGGTGTTATTTCTAATGATGATATAATTGCTGCACTTAAGTAGAGTAAAAAAAACAGTTTATGATTTTTTTCATAAACTGTTTTTATTGTTTTTGGTTTCTAATTCTTTTAATCTTCTATAAAAAGTACTTTTAGATTTTAAATTACTTCTTCTAATAGCATCATCTATAGAAATGATTTTATTTTTATGTAGTTTTCTGAGTTCAATTAAAAGTATGTCTGAAGTTTTTATTTTTTTTCTACCTTTTAAACTTTTTTCTGAATAGTATTTTTTTACCTTTTCATATAGATACAAGTAATTCTTTATTAAAATAGTTCTGTTTGTTTGATCTATTGTTAGATTGTTAATTGTTAAATCTACTCTTGCTCCTAATATTTTTAACATTTGAGTTGTTGTTTTATATATATCTAATTTATTTAAGTCTTTATCTATTTTAAAAAAGTTATCACTTTTTAAAAATAGATTATCCCCACTATAGCGCATAGGTGAATCTAGAAGAATTTCAAAAGGATTGTAGTATGTATATTTTGAAAGGCTTTGATCTTCTTGAAGATAGAATCTATTTTCAGGAATTACTCTTTCTGTTATAAATGTTGGTTTGATATTTACTCTATGATATTCTTTTTTTCTTAAAGATAGATTTAATCCAGGAATTTCTAAATCGTTAAAAGCATCAAGGACATCATAGTAGGGAGTGAATGT
>JAQUUM010000113.1 GCA_028693885.1 Bacilli bacterium | reverse complement strand
TCAGATCAACAGGCAAACGATATTTACGACACTCAAAGAAAAAGCTAAACAAGCTAATTTAAGTGAATCTATATCTCCACATAAGCTAAGGCATTCATTTGCCTCTCATCTATTAGAACAAGGTACCGATCTGAGGTTAATTCAAGAACTATTAGGTCACGAAGATATCTCAACTACCGAAATTTACACACATATTAATGACTCTAAATTAAAAGACACTTACTTAAAAACACATCCGAGATCGACAAAACGAAAGGACTAATATGTATAAAAGAATTTTTTTAATAGTTTTAGACTCTCTAGGAGTTGGTGCTTTACCAGATGCAAATTTATATGGTGATACAAATGCTAATACATTAAAAAATTTGAGTTTTTCAAAAAAAGATTTCAATATACCTAATCTATTCAAGTTAGGCATTGGTTTGCTTACTGATGTTAATAATGCACCTATTAGTAACAAACCATCTGCAGCATTTGGAAAAATGAATGAAGCTAGTGTTGGAAAAGATACATTAACTGGACATTGGGAAATTATGGGAATAAAAACATCCGAACCATTTAAAGTATTTGACGAATCTGGGTTTCCTAAACAGTTAATTAACATGATAGAAGAACTTTCGGGATTCAAATTAATTGGAAACTATGCTGCTAGCGGTACTGAAATTATCAAAGAATTAGGTGAGGAACATATTAATACTAAAAAAGCTATTATTTATACATCAGCTGATTCTGTTTTACAAATAGCTGCACATGAGGAAGTTTTTGGGCTAGATAATTTATATAAATTATGTGAAATATCTAGAAAAATAACTCTAGAAAACCCTGAATGGAAAGTTGGTAGAGTTATAGCAAGACCATTTTTAGGCGAAACAAAAGAAAACTTTTTCAGAACTTCCAACAGAAAAGATTATTCTATTTCTCCACCTTATAAAACAACTATGGATATACTTAAAGAAAACAATTATGATGTTATATCCATAGGTAAAATAAGCGATATTTTTAATGAGCATGGAATAACTAAAAAATATAAGACTAAGTCCAATGATGATGGAATGAATAAATTAATTGAAACTCAACAAGAAAAATTCACAGGGTTATGTTTCATTAATTTAGTTGATTTTGATGCAATTTTTGGACATAGAAGAAATGCTTTAGGTTATGCAATAGCCTTAGAAGAATTTGATAAAAAACTATGCAAAGTATTAAACAACTTAGAAAATGATGATCTTGTTATAATTACAGCAGACCACGGAAATGATCCATTACATTCTGGCACTGATCATACAAGAGAATATGTTCCATTATTAGTATATGGGCATAAAGTTAAAAATATTTCATTAGGAGTTCGCGAAACTTTTGCCGATATTGCTGCAACTATTTCAGACAATTTTGGTGTTTCTAGGCCGAAAAACGGGAAAAGTTTTTTAGAAAATATAAATAAATGAAAAAAAACATTTCGTTAAAAATTGATGCTACAATCACTTTAAATGGCTTTTGTTGGCTTTCTAGTCAACAAATAACTAAGAATACAGTCGTAATACTTGTACACGGAATGGCCGAACACATAGAAAGATATGATGAATTTGCATCATTCTTGTCGACAAAAGGGTATAGTGTTTATGGATATGACCAAAGAGGCCATAAACTCTCAATAACTGAAGAGTTTTCTTATGGGTATATGTCTCATATAAACAATTTTGATGCTTTGATTAATGACTTATTCAGATTTATTGAATATGTTAGAAGTATCGAACAAAATAAAAAAATACTAGTTTTTGGACATAGTATGGGATCGTTTATAACTCAAAGAGCGATACAGTTAAATAAATCAAATTTTGATTACGCTATACTTTGTGGTACTGGTTACAATTCTACTATATTACTTCATTTTGGTAAAATTATTGCTAATTTAATAATCTTATTTAAAAACAGACAATACAAAAGCCTTTTTGTGGATAGATTAACTTTTAAAACGTACAATAATAAGGTTAAGGCGCCTAAAACAAACTATGATTGGTTAAACACACAAGAATTAGAAGTCAATAGGTATATTAAAGATAAGTATTGTGGTGGAATTTTTTCAGTTTCTTTTTTTAAAGATTTTTTCTCTATGATGATTAATATTAAAAAGCACTTTTCAAAATGCCAAGATATACCATTATTACTATTAAGTGGTAAAGACGACCCTGTTGGTAACTATTCTAAAAATGTATTTAAATTAGTACAAAAACTAAAAAAAAATAAATTTTCAAAAGTCAAATATAAATTTTATGATAATTGTAGACACGAACTATTACACGAAGTTTCAAAAGATGATGTATTTAACGATGTATCTAAATGGATCAAATCAAACGAGGAAACTTAAATGAAAAACTATAGAAAAGAATTAATAATTAATACCTCTACAAGAAGATCTTTTATTAACATTACAAATCAAGTTAGTGCTGCACTCAAAGAAAGTGCAATAAAAGAAGGAATTTTACTTTGCAATGCAATGCATATAACAGCCAGCGTTTTTATAAACGATGATGAATCAGGGCTACATCATGACTTTGAACTATGGTTGGAGAAACTAGCACCAGAAAAACCATATTCACAATATAAACATAATGGGTATGAAGACAACGGAGATGCGCATTTAAAACGAACTATTATGGGAAGAGAAGTCGTAGTAGCTATAACAAAAGGTAATTTAGATTTAGGCCCCTGGGAACAAATTTTTTATGGTGAGTTTGATGGAAAAAGAAATAAGAAAATCCTTATAAAAATTATAGGTGAATAACATTAAATATATCAAAAACCCCTTAAAAAAGGGCTAAAAACGGCTCTGTGAGAAGATTATTTTTTTAAAGCAAGGTATTTATCCATAAGCGATTTATACAAGCTTTACATGGTTATTAGTTAAATTAAATATATCTATTATTATGATTATATATAATTAAATCATCTAATTTAGTATGTTTTAGACAAAAAAATAAATATAAAAAAGTGCAACAACCTTATTAAATGTATATAGTATATTTTAATAAGCCGATAAAGATACTAGTTATACCTATACCCACTAAGAAATTTACAGGTAACAAACCCCAAACATCTTTACCTAATCAAAATGGCCCTATGAAGAAGTTAGTGGTTTAAGATAAACAAGCTATGAAGAAGTTAGTGGTTTAAGATAAACAAGCTATGAAGAAGTTAGTGGTGACCACTAAGAAATTCATAGGTTCACAAAACCACTAACTTCTTCATATACTCATCAAAATAGCTTTTAGCTATTTTTTTTATTCATTAAGTTTTTTATATTTTAAATATATGAACTATACTCATCTTGGTTGTTTCCATCATAATTATTAAGATTCGTTTCAATGGTTGGAGAAACTAGCACCAGAAAAACCATATTCACAATATAAACATAATGGGTATGAAGACAACGGAGATGCGCATTTAAAACGAACTATTATGGGAAGAGAAGTCGTAGTAGCTATAACAAAAGGTAATTTAGATTTAGGCCCCTGGGAACAAATTTTTTATGGTGAGTTTGATGGAAAAAGAAATAAGAAAATCCTTATAAAAATTATAGGTGAATAACATTAAATATATCAAAAACCCCTTAAAAAAGGGCTAAAAACGGCTCTGTGAGAAGATTATTTTTTTAAAGCAAGGTATTTATCCATAAGCGATTTATACAAGCTTTACATGGTTATTAGTTAAATTAAATATATCTATTATTATGATTATATATAATTAAATCATCTAATTTAGTATGTTTTAGACAAAAAAATAAATATAAAAAAGTGCAACAACCTTATTAAATGTATATAGTATATTTTAATAAGCCGATAAAGATACTAGTTATACCTATACCCACTAAGAAATTTACAGGTAACAAACCCCAAACATCTTTACCTAATCAAAATGGCCCTATGAAGAAGTTAGTGGTTTAAGATAAACAAGCTATGAAGAAGTTAGTGGTTTAAGATAAACAAGCTATGAAGAAGTTAGTGGTGACCACTAAGAAATTCATAGGTTCACAAAACCACTAACTTCTTCATATACTCATCAAAATAGCTTTTAGCTATTTTTTTTTATTCATTAAGTTTTTTATATTTTAAATATATGAACTATACTCATCTTGGTTGTTCCCATCATAATTATTAAGATTTGTTTCAAAGGATATATAATATATAAGCAGAATTCTAAAAAAAATTACTATTTTTACTACCATGCAACAAATACCTCTATATAATTAAATAGATTTAGTTAAAATAAAATTACATATAAATATATTCAAACATATAAAAAGAGATTGATTAATTTTTATATATACCAATAAATAGAATTTTTACTCTTTTTAAGGTGCTCATCTAACAAAAAGGACCATTTTTATATAATACTCCCAACTTTATAACAGTTAGACAAAAAAATAGTTTTCGAAGTTATTAACACATATCAACACTTATTAATTATCAGCACTATACGTATATATTTTTAATTTAACATAATATATATTATAGGAAGTTAAAAGAATTGTTAATATATTTAGAAAAACACATCATTCCTCTTCTAATATTATCAGAAGTATATTTTAAAACAAAAAGTAGGGACATTACTCCCTAC
>JAQUUM010000112.1 GCA_028693885.1 Bacilli bacterium | reverse complement strand
GTTGGTGTATATGTATTAATGCCTATAGGATTTAAAACAGAGATTGAAAAGTTAGTGGTAGGAGACTTTGTATACGTAAAGTACACAAAAAACTTGAATTTCGTATATTTTTGTGAAAAAATAGAATAAAAATACTTTTATTAAGACATACTAAATTGGAATAAATAAAAGCTGGGTTAAATACAGGAGCACAAATTTTTTAAAAACACTTCGTATGGTTTCTGGAGTAAGATTGAAAGCAAAAACCGATGTTAAAGATGCTGTTTTAAATCCTGCTATAACTGAAATAGAATCACATATTGTATACATTTTACAGAGTGCTGGGTCAACTTTAAATGTAGGTAGAACTTTAAATCCAGTTGCTAGAAAAGCATATCATACTGCAAAATATGATAAGCTTTATGGAATTCAGGTGGAATTTGTTCAAGTATATTCAGGGCTTTCAAAAGAAGAAGCAAGACTTAGAGAGCAGGCGCTAATTTCTGCATATACTCTTGATATCTTAAAAAATAAAGCTGGTTATGGTAATAGGATAAGAGGAATTGCAGTTAATAAACTTGGTGATTTTACAAATCTGTTTTCAACCATAGACTTTTTTAACGATAGGGCAGAAAATGAGGTGCTAGATTTTTTAAGGAGATAAGGAATAAACATGGAAAAATGGAAAATGGATTACTTTGGACCTGCTATATTAAACAACAATCTATCCTTAGCAGTAAGAAGATATTTTCAGACCTTATGTGTTGAAGGAAATACTGAAGAGATTGTAAAAAAAAAATTGTTTCAAGCGTTTAAACCAATTATGGATTCTAATGAATTAGATGTTAAATTAGAGTTTTATATTGCTTATACTACGATATTGTGGACATACGGACTTTTAGACAATGATATATTAAAAATGACACTTTCACTATTAGAAGAAAGTAATTATATTGGCGTATGGGCAGTTAGAGGAACAAAGAAAGAAATAGAAAAAAGGGAAAAATATTTAGATGAATGGGTGAAAAAAGTTTCATCCAAAAATCTCAAACCTAAAAAAATGCCTTTTTATAAAAAAATATTAGATATTTCTTTCGCTGAAGATGGAGATATATTTGCTTATCAAATAGGTGATAATATAAAAACACGGTTTAGAGATTCTTGCTATACTGAGGAAGAATTGCTTGAAAGAAATTGGGTAGGTAAGTGGATTGCATTTCAACAAGAGGAAAGACTTGAGCAAATGTCATTAAATGGAACTACGAAAAGATTAGTGCCTTACTTTGTTTGTTCAAGCAAACTATTTGATAACAAACCAACAGTTCAAGAATTTTTAGATTCTTATTTACTACCATTAGGAATACCATCAATTGCTTTTGATAATAGAGTAACTAAAATTCCTGAAAAAGTGACAAACTATAATCATTCATATTTTAAAGAAGCGGCTAGAACTTATGGTATATGGTATAGACTGCCCTTGGACAATCAAAGAAAATTAAAAAAAGTGGATACAATAGTGTATATAGGGAATGGTCCGATTAACAAAAACAGGTCAAAGTTTGAAAACAGACCTACAGATAGACCTTATGAAGTTGGAGGGTTTTCTACAGGACATGTTTTTAATAACGATTACGTTGAAACAATTCTTGATAAGTTTTTAAGGTCTGGACTAGAATATTGGGATGGATATGATTTTGCTTCTTCGCCTCTTTTCAATGACAACATAGAAATGAGCGTTTTAGAAGCAGAAAACGAGATGATTTTCCAATTTAAAGAAGATAAAACTTATGAGTTATCTTCATATACATCTAATAAAAGCAATGTTATTATTCCTTCAAAATACAATAATATAGAAGTAACAAGTATTGGCGGACGTGCTTTTAGTGGTAGTAAAGATGTAGAAAATGTTATAATTCCAGGAAGTATAAAAACTATCGGTAGAATGGCGTTTATGAATTGTAAAAAATTAAAAGAAGTACAGTTAGAAAAAGGCTTAACTATAATTGGTACAGCGGCGTTTATGGATTGTAATAATTTATTCAAAATAGATATACCAGAAGGAGTAAAGATAATTGCAAATACAGCATTTGCAAATTGTGATAGTCTTACAGAAATAGTTATACCCTTGAGTGTAGAAAAAATTGGAGAATATGCTTTTATGCAAATTAGCCCAAAGTTAAAAATTTATATTGAGGCATCAACAATTCCACAATCATGGGATAAACTTTGGAATGTAACAAATTGTACTTATGAACTGGGATATAAAAACAAAATTTTACAGTAATTAAAAGTTTTGATTAAAGAGGTCTCATGTCTAAGAGACCCTTTTAATATGTTTGGAAATTTAAATGGTATATTATATTAGTTATAACTATGAAGAAACTTCTTATATCTTAGAAGAAAATAATATAATAAGTGAAATCCATTCAGGTCTTAACAATTACCAAATAGATTATTTCTATGATTCAAGTGGTAATATTATAGGTTTCACCTATAATAATTCAAAATATTTATACCTAAAAAATATCCAAAATGATATAATAGGAATTGTAGATGAAAACAATGAAGTAATAGTAAAATACTATTATGATGCTTTTGGAAAAACAATTAAAATAATAGATTCATCATTAATAAATTTAAGTCAAATAAATCCATTTAGATATAGAAGTTATTATCTAGATAATGAAACAGGTTTGTATTATTTAAACAGTAGATATTATGATACATTAACATGTAGATTTATTAGTATGGATTTACCAGAAATAGCTACACTTGATCAAGGTAATTTATTACAACATAATTTATTTAGTTATTGTTTAAATGATCCGGTTAATATGGTAGATAGTAATGGTTATTTAGGTTTTATAATTGCAATTATAATAGGTGCAGTAATTGGTGGTGCAGTCAGCGGAGGTGTTGAAATTGTGGAGCAAGTTCAGACGTATAAAGAAGTTAAAGATTGGAACGAAGTAGGTAAGTCTACTTTAGGAGGTGCTGTTTCTGGTGGCTTTGCATCGACTCCAGTTAGCACATTTGGAGCGGTTATATTTGGTGCTATTGGAGCAGTTTTAGGTGGCGCAATAGCAGGCGATGTTGATCTTAAAGAAGATGACCAAGTAATTCAAGCAGCCTTAATTGGCGGTGTTACAAATGGTGTAACTAATTTTATTGGTGGTAAAATTAGTAAAGCTTTTTCTGTAGTTGATTCAACGCCCATTAGTTCATTAACTAGCGAGGTAACTTTTGATAATGTGGGTAAATTTAGTTCATTCAATTTTTTTCAATCTAAAAAAAATACTATGGAGACCAGTTTTGCTTATGCAGTAATTGTTGATACGGTATCTACTATTATGCCGTTTTGGTTTGATTAATGAAAAAATATACTTGCAAATCACATGTTAGAAAAAAACAAGTGACTGTTAATCCGAGAATGTTATGTTTTGTATATTTTTTGCTAGGAAGCATATTTGCTGTATATGGCTTTTATGCAATTTTGTTTAATGATAGTGAAAAAATTATATTTTATGTCGGTGTTGTATTCGTTATTTTTATTGGGATAGTTGCTGTATATATATCCCTTTATCAAAATCAAATATTAGTAGTTACTGAAGAAACTATTATATTAAAGAACAAACTATTTGAGATTCTTAGAATTTCCAAGAGTGAAATATCACAAATAGAAATCAAAGATTTGGATACATATAGCAGTGGGGCAGTTGCTATTAAAAAAACATGGATATGTATATATACAAAAAAGTCAAACAGAAAATTTGAAAAGGGACTCCATAATAAAAGAAAAGATAACAAGTTGCAATTAATATTAAATGATGTTAATTATAACTTAATAAGAGAAATAGCTTTAGAGTGTAATGTTAGTATTTTAGGGTGTGGTGGGGATATAGTATAACTTAGAAAAAAGATATACACATTGTAATTTGTTCGTTCTTAATTTTAATGAAAAATGGTTTAGAAAATTTCAAAGTCTCATACTGTAAACTAAAATATAAAAGGTATTTTATTAATATTTGTTTATAGCAAGTTTGAAAGTGTTTTACAGTTTTGAATAATAATGTGCTTTAAAATGGGAGAATATATATGTCTTTTTATGATTTGTTTCTAATTTTTGGTAAAGTTTGTTTTATGATAACAATATATATTTTTATTATTAAGATATTAACTATTATTAATAAAATTAAAACTACTTCATTAGTTGGGTTAATTTTAAAGATATTTCTGATTTGCATTGTAATATTTGTAGCAGCAATCTTTTACAAGTGGTCTTTAAATATGATTATAGGACAGTAAATTGATTATGTGTTTGCAATATAAATAGTTAGATTTTTAAACAAATAAAAAATTATTAGTTGTATAACTAAATACTGAAATTGTAACGCACCTATGATTAAGAGGGGGGGCGCAAAAGCGTGTCCCTTTTAATATGGTTGAAAATTAAAATGGTACATATTAATTGTAACAATAATTACTAAATAGATTATTTCTATGATTCAAGAGGTAATATTATAGGTTTTACCTATAATAATTCAAAATATTTATACCTAAAAAATATCCAAAATGATATAATAGGAATTGTAGATGAAAACAATGAAGTAATAGTAAAATACTATTATGATGCTTTTGGAAAAACAATTAAAATAA
>JAQUUM010000111.1 GCA_028693885.1 Bacilli bacterium | reverse complement strand
TTGTCTTGTAAACAAATATATTTAAGTAACAAAGATATAAAAACAATCGCTAATAGCATTTATGATGGTAGTAGAAATGAAATAATAGCATTTTTTGAAGAGAGAGAAGTGTTTATTAATACTAACTCTGGTAAAAGCATTATTCCTAGGTCTTTAAATCAATACAAATATTTGAAGTCATTAGAAAAAAATGATATTGTTTTTGGAATCGGCACTGCTGGAACAGGAAAAACTTTTTTAGCTATTATGTTTGCCGCCAAATTATATAAATCAAAAAAAATAAAAAAGATTTTTTTGGTTAGACCCATTGTAGAAGCTGGTGAAAAACTTGGGTTTTTACCAGGTGATATGAAAGAAAAAATTGATCCATTTCTAGTCCCATTGTATGATGCGCTTTATGAAGTGTTTGGAAAAGAAGAGACGGTTAAAATGATTGCAAAAGGCATAATTGAAGTAGCACCTTTAGCTTATATGCGAGGTAGAACTCTTGAAGATGCTATTATAATACTAGATGAAGCGCAAAATTCTACAAATTTACAAATGAAAATGTTTCTTACTAGACTTGGAATAAATTCTAAAATGATTATAACTGGTGATACAACACAAATTGATTTACCTAGAAAAAATAATTCAGGTTTAGTTGAAGCAGTTAAAATTTTAAGAGACATTAAAGGTATAGATATTGTTGAATTTAATAAAAATGATGTTATGCGACATGATCTAGTCAGCAAAATAATTGAAAGATATGAAGAATTAGAAACTAAGGAAATCGTTAATGATTAAAATAAGAACAACAATTTCGACTGATTTAAGTGATAATAAAATAAATTTTAAAAAAATATCTAGAAAAGTTGGTTTAGGCTTTAAAAAAAATATTAAAAAAAGTGGTAATGTTAGTATAGTTATTATAAATTCTGAATTAATGAAAGAGATGAATTTCAAATATCGAATGAAAAATTATGTTACAGATGTTTTATCCTTTGAATCAGATGAAAATAGGTATTTAGGCGATATTTTTATTTGTTTAAAAAAAGTATATGAACAGGCTGAAGAGTTTAGACATAGCGCAGAAAGAGAATATGCTTTTCTATTAGTGCATGGTATATTACATTTGCTTGGATTTGATCACGAAAACAGTGAACAGGAAAAAGAAATGTTTACATTTCAAGAGAGGATATTAAATGATAGTGGAATCAAAAGATAATATGGATTTTGAAAGAATGTTTACCCTTTCATTAGAGGCGTTAAATAACTCATATTCACCATATTCAAAGTTTAAAGTTTCTGCGGTTTTAAAAACTAAAGATGATCGTTTTTTTATAGGGGTTAATGTAGAAAATGCATCTTTTGGACTTACGAATTGTGCAGAGAGATCAGCACTTTACAGCGCTTATTCTCAAGGTGTAAAGAAAGAAAATATTGAAAAAATGTTGATTCTTTCTTCATCAGCAAATATCATTTCTCCTTGTGGCGCTTGTAGACAAGTAATGGCTGAACTAATGGATAGAGATTCTGTAGTTATAATGTGTGATTTAAATAAAAATTTTAAATTAATAAAAGTAAAAGAATTGCTGCCACTAGAATTTACTAGTAAGGATTTATTATGAGTTATAAATCTGGATTTGTAGCTGTAGTTGGTGCACCAAATGTAGGTAAATCTACTTTTATTAATAGTGTAATAGGCCAAAAGATTTCTATAGTAAGCCCAAAACCTCAAACTACCAGAAATGCAATAAGAGGTATTTTTTCCGAAAAAAGAGGCCAAGTAATTTTTGTTGATACTCCGGGGATTCATACTTCTAAAAACGAATTAGGAAGTTTAATGAACAAATTTGCTATAAATGCATTAAACGATGTGGATCTAATATTATATATGATTGATTCAACTAAAAATTTTTCTGAGAATGATGAAAACATAATTAAGTCACTTGCTAAAAATAAAACTCCTATTATTTTAGTTGTTAATAAAATTGATCTTGTTAAAGAAAAAGAACGTTTATTTAAAAACATTTTAGAATATCAAAAAAGGCTTGATATAAAAGATGCCTTTTATATAAGTGCTTTAAATTCTAAAAACATTGATATTTTGATAGATTCTATATTTTCAAATTTAGAAGAAGGACCGATGTATTACCCAGAAGGTGTTGTTAGTGATAGAGTGGAAGAATTTATTATTGCTGAAATAATTAGAGAAAAAGCTTTATATTTAACTAACCAAGAAATTCCTCACTCAATTGCAGTTATTGTTGAGGGAATCAAAGAATCAGAAAGTGAAAATTTAGTAGAGATCAGTGTCGTGATATATGTTGAAAAATCAAGTCAAAAGAAGATAATTATAGGCCATCAAGGAAGCATGATTAAAAGAATAGGAACTTTAGCGAGGAAAGATATAGTTTTAATAATGGGTAGAAAAATTTTCCTGGATATATGGGTTAAGGTCGAAGAAAATTGGCGAAATAAAAAACAAAATCTAAAAAGAATGGGATATCTAATTGAGACTGAATAATGGAATTAATTGAAGGAATAATTATTAAAACACAAAAATACAAAGAAGATTCAAAGATAATACACTTAATTACAAAAAATGGTTTGGTTTGTGCTTTAGGGCGAGGTTGTTTAAAAATTAAAAGTAAAAATTTCTATATACTTCAAGAAATAACAAAAATTGCTATTGATTTGCATGTTAAAAGTAATTCTTTTAATATTATTAAATCAACAAAATTATTAGATAATTATTCTACAATAAAATTAGATTCTAAAAAATTAGAAACAGTATTAGAAATTCTTGAAATTACAAATGTTTTTTCTGAACATATAACAGATTATATAACTTTTTATATTTTTTTAAATGACATATTAGATAAAATCAAAAATTCAATTAACACAAATTTGTACAAGCTGATATTTAAAATAAAAATGTTATATTTATTGGGTATTGCTCCTGAATTTTCGTCTTGCATTAATTGTGGTAAAAAAAACAATTTAATTGGTTTTGATTTTGAAAGTGGCGGAATGAAATGTGAAGAATGTTTTGATATAAAAAAAATGTTAAAATATGATATTTTTGTTAATTTTAAAACTCTATATTTAACAAAATTATATGACATTAAGGATGAAATTAATATAGATAACTTTGATGAATGTGATAATTTTGTAGATTCATATTACGAAAAATACTTAGGATATAATATAAAAACATCAAATATTTTTAAAAAAATAAATAATACTGCTTCAAGGAGTTAAAAATGAATAATTTTAAAGGAATACATATTAAGGAACATAAGAATAATAAGGAAATCTCTTTACATAATGAAGTTTTAGATTTTTTAGATCCAGAGTATGTTTATGTTCCACTTGTTGAGCAAGGGGGGACATTTACTCCTTTTGTAAAACAAGGGGATAAAGTTAAACTAGGTCAAGAAATAGCTTTAAAAAGCGGAAGATTTCCTATTGCTAGTCATGCACCTATAAGTGGGGAAGTAGTTTCTATTGATATAAAAAAATGGCATTCTTCTGGTAAAATGGTTCCTTGTATTCAAATAAAGAACGATTTTTTAGAAACAGCTGTTGATACTATTAAACCAAATAATGTAGATGAGTTATCTAGCGAAGAAATGGTTAATAAAATTAAGGACTGTGGAATTGTTGGATTAGGTGGAAGTGGATTTCCGACATATGCTAAATATAATCCAAATAACAAGATTGATACATTAATTATTAATGCTGTAGAGTGCGAGCCTTATATATCTGATGACTATATAAAAGTGCGTGATAATTTAGATGATATCGTTGTAGCATGTAAATATATATTAAAAATAACTAATGCTAAAGTTGCTTATATTGTAGTTAAAAAGACTAAAAAAGAGTTGATAGATATTATTAACAAGAAACTTGATTTGATTGATAATATTAAATTGTTTTTAGTTAATGATGTATATCCTTCTGGGTGGGAAAAATATTTAGTTAAAAAAATAGTTAAAAAGAATTATCAAATTTTACCATGTGAGGTTGGTGCTGTTGTTAATAATGTTTCAACCGTGTTAGCAATAAAAGATGCTATTGAAAAAAATATACCTTTAATTAGTAAAACATTAACTTTGACAGGTAACGGAATTGTGAATCCAAGAAACGTTCATGTAAAAGTAGGAACTTTAATTTCTGATATTATTAGAAAAAACGGTGGATATATAGATTATGAAAAACTGTATTTTATAGCTGGAGGTCCTTTAACTGGAAAGAGTTTAATTTCTGATGAAATGGTCGTTAATAGATCACTAACTAGTGTTGTTATATTAGAAGTGGTTGATAGAGAAATAAATATGGAGTGTATGGGGTGTGGAAAGTGTGCAACAGTTTGCCCTGTTAACTTAACTCCTGTTTTTATAAATACAGCTTTTAAAATGAAAAATAAAGAGCAATTAGATAAATTGGCTGCTAATAAGTGTATCGCATGTGGTCTATGTTCATACATTTGCCCTTCAAGAATAGATTTAACTGTTAATGTTTTGAAAGCAAAAGAATATATGGCAAAGAGGTAACGCAATATGAATTCAAAAAAATTTATACTTGGAAAAGAACCATTCATTAGGAAAGCGGATTATTTTGAAAACACTTCAATGAAAATGTGGGATTTCATTATAGCTTTAATTCCCATAGTAATATTTGCTTGGGTAAAAAATGG